>JAMPXI010000067.1 GCA_023701265.1 Desulfuromonadales bacterium
CTGGCCGGCAAGAACTTACCTAGCTTCCAGAAGGCCTCGTTATTTGGTCTGGATTTCAACGCGGCGGTTGAGCTTGCGTCCTTCGTCGGTCTTGTTGTCGTACTTGGGCTGGGACTCGCCGTAGCCAACGGGGTCCAGTCGACCAGCGGCAACGCCGTTGTTGACCAGCCAGTTTTTCACCGAGGCGGCGCGGCGCTCGGACAGCCCCTGATTGTAGGCGTCCGTACCGATATTGCAGGTATGGCCAGAAACCGTGAAGGCCGCGGCGGGATCTTCACTGAGGATCTGCTTGGCCTTCTCCAGCATCGGGATCATGTCTTCCTTGATCTTGGCCGAGTCGAAGTCGAACAGCAGATTGAAGGTGATGACTTCCTTGGCCACGGGAGCAGGGGCCGGAGCGGGCACCACTACAGGTGCCGGGGCTGGAGCAGGGGCCACCACAGGTGCAGGCGCCGGTTTTTTGTTCAGGAAGCTTTTTTCCACATACGCGGCCAGAGCTTTCTGATCAGTCAACGATGCACCGTCGACGACTGAGCCGCAGCCGGCAGCCGTGGCGACGCTCTGCAGGACTTTCTGACCGCCAAGGTCATCGCCGACCCAGACCGTGTAGATGCACAGCTTGTCGCCCATCTTCGCCTTGAGCGCCTTGGCCGCGGCCGGGGCATCGTCCATGTTATGCTGCGTCGCATCGGTGACGATCACCAGCGCCGAGGTTCCGGCGGCTTTGTCAAGGTCAACGCCGGCTGCCGTGATGGCGGCACCCAGCGGGCTGTTGCCGCCAGTATACTTGACCTTGTCCAGCCCCGCCTGCAGCCCGTCACGCGAGAAGGGCGCCATGCCGTAGACCAGGTCGGTCAGGTTCTTGGACTGCAGGTCGCTGTGGCCGAAGGAACGCAGGCCGGTGCTGGCGGGGAAATCCGCCGGCAGGCTCTTGTTGACAGCGCCGATAAAATTCTTCGCCGTGAGGAAATTCATCTGCTTATGCTCGCCCATGGTCAACGACGCATCCAGAATGAACTGGACATTGTCGGCCTTGGCCGTGTATTGCCCGCTCGGGAATTCAGTGGGGGTAAAGGTCAACGGCTGCGAAGCACCTTTCATCCCCGCACAGCCAGCCAGGGCAACCGTAAGCAACAACGGCAGCCACATTTTCAACGACCTGATTTTCATTGTCATCCTCCTTGATTGATTGATATTGATCTCTCCACGAGGCGGAACGTTACAATATTGATTAATTAAATAACTTTTTAACACCTTGTTCCCATTTGTCAAAACAACTCCCTGCATTTTCTTCTTGATACGAGTCTCCAGAACCGCGATTTACGCTCCGAACCGGCTTTACTCCGCGGCCAGATAGTCCAACGTAATGGTCACCGTACGATTGAATGCCCGGGCTTCCGGCGACAGGTTGTCGTAGAGCGGGTTGCTCGGACCGACGCCTGAGAAACGGATGCGGTCGCCGCACGCTTCGCCGCAAGCTGCCGCCAGCAGTTTGTGGACCGCCCGCGCCCGGCGCTCGGAGAGCTTGAGGTTGTAAGCCTCCTTGCCGATATTGTCGGTGTGCCCGACGATCTCGACCGTAGCCTGGGGCAGTTCCCGGATGCGGGTCGCGATCGTGTCGACAATCGCCTGGTTGCGCGCATCGATCGTGTCCTTGTCGAAATCGAACAGAATCAGTGCATATTTCTCCTGCACTTGCAGACCCTGTTTCTGCGCGAGCCGCTGGCTGGTCTGGATAAAATTGACCTTGACCGGCACAGGAGTCAGCACCAGTCGCTGCCCCCTGTGGTCCTGCAACTCCATCCTCACCTCCATGTCACCGCCGACGGCCAAGGCCTTCAGGTCACCGACCGGCAACGGAACGGTAATCTGTGCAGCCGGCGCCCCCTCCGCCGCCAGATCGGCCAGTCTCCCCGTGACGTTGTCAGCAACAATCTTCCAGTGCGCGATGCCGTGTGGCGAAACCACGTCTGTCTTCAAGGTCAGCGCCGGCGTATCGATCCGATTGGCGAGGTAGGTACTGCGAACCAGGTCGAGAATGACCGGATCCGCCGAATGAATTTCCACCCGACGGTTTTCCGCCTGCCCTTCCTCGAGTCGGCTGGTACTCGGCATCGCCGGCAGGTTGCGCACCTCGATCGGCATGCGCCCGGGAGCGATATTCCATACCGTCTGCAGATAATCCCTCACCGCCTCGGCCCTCTGGGTGGAAAGCTTCTTCTTCCCCTTCTCCGCACCGGTATCGGCATTGCATCCGACCAGCCTGATCGTGGTGTCAGGGTGATCGGCAAGCCGCTTGCCGACGATATTCAGCACCTGATAGTACTTTTCTAGAGTGTCGCGGAACTGCTGTTCGTCGAAGCCTGTCGTCGCTTCCTGCCCGGTAATGCGGACATATTGCGAAGAAATTTCGTGCGAACCTTTGCCGAAATAGATATGCCCGAGCAGCGGCGAAGCATCTATGGTCCTGATCTCTTCGATGGTCAGGCTGGCCGGCACGACATCCAGGCTGGCCCGCGTTCGCAGATGATGGACCTTGATGTCCGGAGCGGTCAGCACCAGATTCTGCCCCTTGCGGTCCTCGACTTCCATCTTCACCGCCAGGGAGCCGCCGGCAGCCAGCGCCTGCAGGTTGCCGGTCGGCAGCGGCACGGTGATCTGCGCCGCGGGCGGGCCCTCCCCCGCCAGTTCGGCCACGCTTCCTTTTGCGTTGGCAACGTTAATCTTCCAGCGGGCGATGCCATAGACGGAATCCACCGCCGGCTGCAGTGTCAGCGAGGATGCATCGATCCTGGTGTCGACCGAGCCGGCGGCTGACGCCCCTGCCCCTTCCGCAGTGACCGTCGCCGGGCCGGATTGTGCCGTGGCGCCGAGGATCCGAACCTCATCGATCACCAAACGGTCCGGAGCGACCGTCAGCTTTCCCGTGGGCGGGAAAAGATAGTTGACGACGTAGTAATACTGCATTTTCGAAGCGACACTCTGGAAGATCGGCACCAGATTCGTTTCCGACGTGGCTTTCCAGATAGTCCCGCTATTCCGGGCGACAAACGCTGCCAGAAACTTGTCGGTCGTTGAGCCCGGCATGTAATCAATCGCGTAGGCATCGAAACGCGCCAGTCCCTGCGCCGCTCTGGTGACATCCTCCTGTTTGAAGGCGCTGTTAAGATCCTCCCCGTCGGAGAACACCACCAGGAACTTGGGCTCGTCGGCAGGCATGGTTCGGATGAGGTCCAGTCCGGCCAGCATCGCCTCATAGAGCACGGTCGTGGGGGTCATGCCGTCCCGGTAGACTTCGGTGACGAAACCCTTGAGATCGGCGGCCTGGTTCGACTTGAAACTCCGCACGTACAGTTCGCGTCCGCCAATGTTCACCGCCTGCTTGCTGTCGAAGACGACAACCTGCACCTGATCGATCGGCCGGACGATCTTCAGCAGTTCGTCCACACCGGCAAGCAGCGCCTCGACCGCGTGACGCTGGCGCATTGAATCAGAGTTATCCAGCACCAGCACGATGTTGCGGGGCACATCCAGGCTCTCGGCAAGGGGCTGTACCGCGACAACTTTCGCCGTCCGGCCGGACCGGGTTATGGCAAAATCACCGGTGCCCAGTCCGAATAGTGGTTTTCTGCCGGCATCGGCAACACTCAGGAGCACCTTGTCGTCACCAATGAGCCGATCCACGGTCACAACCGCGCCGGGTCGGACGGACTTGATCTGCAAATCCGCTTCCGCCGCGGCAGTCGCCTGGCTGCCGGGCATCAGTCCCGGGATCATCAGCAGAGCAAACACTCCCAGGTGCCGCATGGCCTTCACCAGGGCCGCCATCCGCTTTGTGAGCATAGCTTTTTCCTTCATCGGTCCATCTCTCCCTTGATCAGGCACTCGACCCGCCATCCACTTCCCTGAGCACCCAGTTCTTCAACAATGTGTAGGTAACGGCCAGCACCACCGGGCCGACGAACAGGCCGATGATGCCGAACGCAACCAGCCCGCCGATCACCCCGGAAAGGATCAGCAGCATCGGCAAATCGGCACCGCGCTTGATGAGGATCGGCCGGATCACGTTGTCGACGCTGCCGACCACCACCGTCCACACCAGCAGGAAAACCGCCCAGAACGTCACATCCTTGTAGAACAGCCAGATGACCGCCACCGCCAGCACCGGCACCACTCCGATCTGGACAATGGCCAGCAAGAACATGACCGCGGTCAACAGCGCCACTCCGGGAATCCCGGCGATCCACAGACCAATTCCCCCCAACAGCGACTGGAGCAGGGCGGTCACCACGATTCCCATGGCTACGGCGCGGATCGACTGGCCGGCGAGGACCACCATCTGCTCCCCCTGGTCGCCGACCAGCCGCCGGAAGAACAACCGGATACCCAGGGCCGCCGTTTCCCCTTTGGCATAGAGAATTGCGGTCAGGATCAGGGTGAGCAGGAGCTGCACGATGATCATCCCCGCGCTGCCGGCATTGTTGACAAACCAGGCCAGGGCCTTTTGCACATAGGGGGTCAACTGGGCGGAGAGCCCCTCCGGCCCGCCGGCAGCGGCCTGCGTCCACATGGCCGCGGCCTTCTCCCCGACCAGAGGCAGAGTGCCGACCCATGCCGGCGGCGCCGGCAGACCCTCGGCAGAGAGGGCCCTGATCCAGTTTTTCATGGCATCGGCGTTCTGCAGGATGGTCATCACGGCCAGCGCCAGCGGCAGAATGAGGATCAGCAACTGGGTGACGGTCATAACCAGCACTGCCAGCGTGCGGCTGTTGCGCAGCCACTTCTGCATCCCGAGCAGCAGCGGCCAGGTCGCTACGGCGATCATGGTCGCCCAGACCAGTGGCAGCAGGAACGGTCTGAGGATCCAGAAGGCTGATGCCATCAACAGGCAGATGGCGATGATGCCGAGGACGATGCCGGGGAGGTCGCGGGGCGGGGACACGGGGTTCAAGGGTCGATTATCCTTTGAAGTTTGACGTTTTGGGAGTTTATCTTACTTGTTCCGTTTCGTCCAGCGGCGGGCAACCTCCGACGGCTTCGCGGACGAACAGGACAATGCCTTGATTTCCATACTTCGATAATGTGTAATGTCGCGCGTGGAGTACACAGCGGCCGCTCCATTCAGAGGACAACCAGGGGTCAACGCCGGCAGGTAAAATAGCGCCTGCTTTTCTGGTAGATATTGCCTTGTGCCAGTGATAAACCCGTTGTACTATTATCGGCGATCAACGCTTGATTCATCACGTGACTCAGGAGGCGTGCAATGTTGAAAAATATCGGATTCCTCGGGTTGGGTACGGTCGGCAGGCACATGGCCACCAACCTCCTCAAGGGCAACTACAATCTGACGGTTTACGACTCGAACCCCGAAGTCGTGGCGGAACTCGTCAAACTGGGGGCCAAGGGCGCCGGCACGCCAAGGGAGGCAGCCAAGGGCAAGGATCTGGTCATCCACGTCCGCCCCGAGAAGGAGCGGCTTCGTCCTGACATCTATGGTCCCGACGGCATTTTCGCCGGGATCGATCCCGGCACGATCCTGGTCGATATGGGGACCCACTCCCTGGAGAGCACCATGGAAATCGCCGAGGAAGCCACCAAGCACCGGGTCGTATTCCTCGACGCACCGGTCTGGGGGACCAAGGAGCATGCCGCCAACGGTCTCCTCACCATCCTCGCCGGCGGCGACCCGACGCTGGTCGCGCGCTGCCGCGAACTCTTTTCCTTCTTCGGCCTCAACATCATCCATGTCGGCAACGTCGGCGACGGTACGCGCATGAAGTTCGTGGTGAACCTGGTTCAGGCCGAATTGATGGAAGCCCTCTCCGAATCAGTGGTTTTTGGCGAAAAGCTCGGTTTCGGCATTGACAAGATCCTTGAGGTGCTCGATTCCGGCGGGGTCGCATCGCCCCTCTTCCATGCCAATGGGCGAGCCATTGCCCGCGGCGACTTCACCCGCAACCTGGCACTCAAGTACGTGCATGAGCAACTGGAACTGGTCCTCGAGCAGGCCCACCAGATCGGCATCGATCTGCCGGCCGCCAAGGTGGTTTGCAAGAATTTCGAGCAGGGGGTCAAGGACGGACGCGGTGAAGAGGACTTTTCAGCGATCGTCAAGGTGTTGAGAAAATAACGATCAGGAATGATGGAAAATCACACGGGGCGTCCGCGCAGGCGGGCGCCCTTTTTGTTGCCCGGGGAGTTCCAGCCGTCAGCCCCGCATGGGCGACAAGCCACGGCCACGCTTCCCCCTGTCCGGCCGGAGAAAATATCTACTTGCAAAAGTAGCAATAGGCCTATTGAGTAAATCGCGCGGGACGCTTTAAAATATCTTTAGGAAGGGATGGCCAGCCATTGTGCCATGATGGTCAGGCTGAGCCAACCACATGGAGGAAGCCATGAAGGCAATAGTCAATTTTATTATCGCCGCGATGCTGGTTGCAGGATTGAGTGGTTGCGCCGCGACCTCGGCATCAGCGCCCGCAAAGGTCAAATGTCCCGCCTGTAATTACGAGTTCGTTCCTCCTGCCGTCGGTCCATAAGCTGGCGAGGCGTGCAGCATAAAGGAGAATCTCTGCCCTGGGAATATTCACACGCAGTTCTGATAGTCCTGCCGGCCGATTACCTTTATAAAATTTTCGCGCGGCCAGAGAACGTAATAAAAAAGGAGTTACGGAATAGACCGTAGCTCCTTGAGTTTATTACTGGCGCGCGGCACAGGATTCGAACCTGTGACCTTTGGCTCCGGAGGCCAACGCTCTATCCATCTGAGCTAGCCGCGCGCGGGGTATGATTTATACCCTATCCTCCCCGGCAATGCAACCGCAAAACCGCCCGTCCGGGCGGGTTGCCGGGGGGGTACCTCGCCTGTTATGATGTCGTTATGTTCCGTCTTGTCCACATACCCCTATTGTTCCTGACCGGGATTGTCCTGATCGCCCAACCAGCTGTCGCTGCCGGGAAAAAACCAGCCCCGAAGGCTGTCTCCGGCAAGGCCGCCGCGCAAGACGCGGCGGTACTGGTTGCCCAGACTCAAGCAGCTGCGCCGGGAAAAACCCCCACCAAACCTGCGGCGCCGCCGCAGGACAGCTTCCGGATCGAACCCCTCGGCCACAACGTCTACGCGGCTATTGCCAAAGTTGGCGGCAAAGCGACCAGCAACGCCATGTTCGTCGTCGGCGAACAGTATGTGGTTGCCGCCGGGGCGCACATGACCAAAGAGGTCGTCCAGGACATCCTGGCCGCAATCGCCGCCATAACCCCCAAGCCGGTCCGCTACTTCGTGCTGGCCCACCACCATTCCGGCTACACCCATACTGACTTCGATTTCCCTCCGGGTCAGGACGTCATCATGGCCTGGCAGACGTGGCAGGATATCAACAACGAAGTCCGCAAGCCCGACTTCCCGATTCTCTTTTTCAACGAAGGCCTGACCCTCAAACCTGGCGGGGTGACGGTGATTCTCACCAATCTCGGTCGTGGCCACAGCGCCGGCGATGTGGTGACCTTCATCCCCGAAGCCGGGGTGGTGTTCGCCAGCGACCTGTTCTATGTGAACAGCGTCGGCTATATGGGCGGGGGGTACATGCGCGAATGGGTGCTGGCACTAGACTTCCTCGAACAGCTCGGCGCCGAGAAGATCATCCCCGGCACCGGACCGGTCAGCGGCGTCGAAGAGGTCACGACCTTCAAGGAATTTTTCCGGGAGTTTCTGACTGCCGTGCTGGCGCGAGTCGAACGAGGCGACTCCCTCGATCGGGTGATGAAGGATTTCGACATGCCGGCCTACCGGCAGATGAGCGGCTATCAGCAGCTGATCAAGGTCAACCTGCAGCGAGCCTACATCGAGCTACAGGAAGAATTCGGTCGCTGACCTGCCTATCGATCGAGCATCGCACTCCCCTGCTGCACCCTCTTCCACTTCTGTCAGTTTGACAAGCCCCGCACCACTGCTACCATTTACAAACCACCCAAATCGAATCGAAGTAACTTAGTCAATTCCAACCGTTACGGATGACTGCCCAGATTTGGCAGGAGGTGCCGTGAGGCGTGTCGCACTGATAGTCGTCATGACGTTGCTGGCCGGCATGCTGACGGCGCTGCTGGCACTGATATACAATCTCCCCCTTGATACCCGCGACCCCGCCCCGGTTCAACCGCTGGCATTCAGTCATAGTCTGCATGCCGGCGACTACCGAATCGCTTGCCGCTACTGTCATCGCGGGGTCGAAATCTCCCGGACGGCCGGTATCCCGCCGCTGGCCACCTGCCAAGCGTGCCACCTGCACATCGCCAGCGACCGGCCGGAAATCGTCAAGCTGCTCGACCAGATGAAACGGGAAGAACCCGTCGAATGGGTCAAGGTCTACGACCTCCCTGAGCATGTCTATTTCCCGCACATGATGCATCTACGGGCACAACTGGACTGTGCCCTCTGCCATGGCGACGTGGCCGGCATGGAGCGCATCACGCGCAGCGTCGAACTGAAAATGGGTTGGTGCCTGGGCTGTCACCGGGAACATCTGGCCAGCATCGACTGCTGGACCTGCCACATCTAGGACCACGACCATGAAGCGTCGCACTTTTCTCAAATTGACCGGCATGTCTTCCGCCAGCCTGGCATTGTCCGGCTGCCAGAAAAGCAACGAGAAGCTGATTCCGTTTCTGGTGGCCCCCGAGGACGGGACCGTCCCCGGCCAGGCCGATGACTACGCCAGCGTTTGCCGCCAGTGCCCGGCGGGATGCGGCATCCTGGTCCGGGTCAGCGAAGGACGGGCGAAAAAGATCGAGGGGAACCCGCTGCACCCGGTCAACCGCGGCAGGCTCTGCGCCCGGGGGCAGGCGGCCTTGCAGGACCACTACCATCCCGACCGGGTCCGGCAGCCGCTGCAACGTGACGGAGAGCGCGGTTCGGGCCGCTTTGCGCCAATTTCATGGGATCAGGCGCTCACGCTGCTGACTGAGCGGATGGCGGGATTACGGACAGCAGGTCAGGCCGACCGCCTGGCCCTGTTCACTCCGCCGCTGACCGGTTCCCTGGCAACCCTGGTCGGGCGCTTCCGCGACGGTTACGGCTGCCGGCAGCACCTGGCCTGGGACTGGCTCAACACCGAGTGGCTGCGGCGGGTGTCGCAGCTGAGCTTCGGCATCGACGGCGTCCCCGACTACGATCTCGCCGAGGCCCAGTACCTGCTCAGTTTCGGGGCCGACTTCCTTGAAACCCACCTCTCTCCGGTCCGCTACGGCCAGAGCTTCGGCGCCATGCGCCAACTGCGTCCGACCGTGCGCGGGCGCTTCACCTATGTCGGGGCACGCCTGTCGCTGACCGCCGCTTCCGCCGACCGCTGGCTGCCAGCCCGACCCGGTACCGAAGGGGTGCTGGCCCTCGGCCTGGCCAGGGAACTGCTGCTGCGGGGCGTTTTCGATCAGGCGGCGCTGCAGGCGGCCGGACTGGAGGCGAGCGAACTGCTGGGGCAGCTGTCCGCATATACCCCGCGCGCGGTCAGCGAATCGACCGGCGTGTCCCCGGCGGACTTGCAGGCGACCGCCACCGACCTGGCGACCATCCGCCCCGCCCTGATCATGGCCGGAGATGCTGTCGCCTGGCAGACCAACGGCCTGGAGGCCGGGAGCACGATTCAACTGCTGAATATCCTGGTCGGCAGCGTTGGGCACACGGGTGGTCTGCATTTTTCGCCACCGACAGCGCCGGGTGCCGGCAGCAGCTTTGCCGACCTGCGGACGTTCATCCGGCAGATGGCCGCCGGCCGCATCGACACCCTGCTGGTCCGGGGGACCGACCCGGCTTACAGCCTCCCCCCGGCGCTACAGTTTCAGGCGCAACTGCACAAGGTCCCGTTCCTGGTCAGCATGACTCGCGTTCTCGACGACACCGCACAAATGGCCGACCTGGTGCTCCCCGAGCACTCCGATCTCGAGAGCTGGGACGATGTCGTCCCCGACCGGGGTGTTAGTCAACAGGTGGTCGGACTGCAGCAGCCGGTCGTCTCCCCGCTCCACGACAGTCGTTCCTTCCCGGACGTTCTGCTGGCACTGGCCCGGCGCCTCGGCGGCGAGGTGCAGCGGTCATGCCCATGGGAAAACTATCCGGCATTGCTCAGGGAGAGCATGCGACAACGGCTCGGCAACCCGGCCGAAGCGGCGTTTCAACAGGAATGGCTCGGCCTGCAGCAGCAGGGCGGCCTGTTCGAGGCAACGCCACCGGCCAACGCCAGGCCGCCGGGCGGCACGTTCCGCCTGCCGTCCCAGCTCGGCAGCTCCTTCGCCGGGGCGGCCGAAGCCTTTCCGCTGTTCCTGCAGCTTTACCTGTCCCCGTTCTTTACCGATGGCCGCGGCGCCCACCTCCCCTGGCTGCAGCAACTCCCCGACCCGATGACCACGACCGTCTGGGATGTCTGGGTGGAGATCAACCCCGTCACGGCGCAGCAACTCGGCATCGTTCATGGCGACCTGGTCGAGGTGACATCCATGGCCGGTACCATCGAACTGCCGGCGGTGGTCTATCCCGGCATCCGTCCCGAAGTGGTCGCTATCCCGATCGGCCAGGGACACCGGGCTGGCGGCCGCTACGCCGCCGGACGCAGGGTCAACCCACTGCAATTGCTGGCGGACATCCATGACGAGCGGCACAGCCTGCCTGCCTGGGGGGCGACCCGGGTGCAGTTGCGGCGGCTATCCGCCACCGGCCACCTGGTCGCCGCCGGTCATGCCGAAGGCAGCTACCGGCGCGACATCCTCGGTCTGTAGCCATGAGAGGGAAGCGGCCATGAGTCGTCAGGCGCGTTTTTATCAATGGGGGATGGTCATCGACCTCGACCGCTGCACCGGCTGTGGTGCCTGCGTCGTGGCCTGTCAGGCCGAGAACAATGTCGCCCTGGTGGAGAAACAACGCTTCGCCGAGGGGCGCGACATGCACTGGCTGCGCATCGAGCGTTACTGGGAAGGGGAGTTTCCCCATGTGCGCGCCCGCTTCCTCCCGATGCTCTGTCAGCATTGCGGCGACGCCCCCTGCGAGCCGGTCTGTCCGGTGTATGCCAGCTACCACAACGACGAAGGGTTGAACGGCCAGGTCTACAACCGCTGCGTCGGCACCCGTTATTGTGGCAACAACTGCCCCTACGCCGTGCGGGTCTTCAACTTTCTCAATCCGGACTGGCCGCAGCCGCTGCCGGATCAGCTCAATCCGGACGTCACCGTGCGCAGCCGCGGGGTCATGGAAAAATGCACGTTCTGCATCCAGCGCATCCGCCGCGGCAAGGAAACCGCCAAGTCCGAAAAGCGGCTGGTCCGTGACGGTGAGATCCAGCCAGCTTGCGCCCAGACCTGCCCGCCGGGGGCCATCGTTTTCGGCAACCTCGCCGACCCGGACAGTCATGTGTCCAGGCTGGCGCGCAGTCCACGGCGTTTCCGCCTGTTCGAAGACCTTGGCACCGACCCGTCGGTGATCTATCTCAAGGGGGGCGGCCATGAGCATGCCGGCTGACCAGCACTACGACGCGGCAACCGCCAACGCGGCCATGCTCTCGTCGACCCGACCGGCGACCTGGCGCTGGTATCTGCTGGCCCTGCTGCTGGGGGCGGTGGTGGCCTGCGGCCTGTATGCCTTCAGCTACCAGGTCATGACCGGCATGGTGGTCACCGGCAAGAACCGCCCGGTCATGTGGGGGTTTTACATCACCAACTTCGTCTTCTGGGTGGGGCTGTCCCATTCCGGAACGATGGTCTCGGCGATCCTGCGCCTCTCCCAGGCCAACTGGCGACGGCCGATCCTGCGCGGCGCCGAGGCGATGACGGTCTTTTCCATCATGATCGGCGGACTCTTCCCGCTCATCCATCTGGGGCGAAACTGGACCTTCTACTACATGATCCCCTACCCCAGCCAGTACGGGCTGTGGCCGAATTTCCGCTCGCCCCTGCTCTGGGACATGATGGCCATCACCACCTACATCATCGGCAGTTCCCTGTTTCTCTACCTCGGCCTGCTGCCGGACCTGGCGGTGGCCCGCGACCGCGCCGGCGGCTGGCGACGCCTGTTCCTGAGCGTGTTGGCCATGGGTTGGCGCGGCACGGCACAGCAGTGGCAGACGTTCGGCAGGGCCTCGACCCTGATGGCCTGCCTGATCATTCCGGTCGCGGTGTCAGTCCACTCCATTGTCGCCTGGGACTTCGCCGTCACCCTGGTGCCGGGATGGCACAGCACCATCTTCCCCCCCTACTTCGTCATCGGCGCGATCACCTCGGGGGTCGCTGCCGTGATTACCCTGATGATCATCATCCGCAAGGCCTTTCATCTCGAGGCATTCCTCCAGCCGCTCCATTTCGACAACCTGGCCAAACTGCTGCTGGTCGTGACGATGCTCTGGTCCTACTTCTACTTTGCCGAGGTTTTCACCACCTGGTATGGGCATCAGCCGATTGAATGGGAAGTCTTCCGCTTCATGTCCGACAAATACCGGCTCCTGCTGCTCATCATGCTGTTCGGCAATACCGTGGTACCGATCAGCTGCCTGCTCTGGCGCCGGGTGCGGCGCTCGATCCCGGCGCTGCTGGTCATAACCCTGCTGATCAACGTGGCGATGTTCATCGAGCGTTTCCTGATCATCGTCCCCTCCCTGTCGCACAAGAACATGCCGTTCATGTGGGGATCGTACACGCCAAGCCTGGTGGAATCGACCGTCATGGCCGCCGCCTTCAGCGGCTTCGCCCTGCTCTACATGCTGTTTGCCAAATTCTTCCCGATCGTGGCGATCACCGACGTGCGCGAGGAGACCGAGGCCCTGCGCGGCACGGCCGTGCGCGGCCGAGCCCGCCTGACCACCCTGGTCGACGAGGAGTGACATGGAACTGTTGGGGGTTTTCGCAAGCGTGGAACAGGCAGCGGCAGCCGTGGACCGGCTGGTGCAGGCCGGCTATGACCAAGCAACCATCACCTCGGTGACCTCGGTGCCCTATCCTCCTGGGGTATTCGTCCATACGCAGCGACGCAGCTGGCTGCACTGGGTCACCGCGGGGGGCGCACTACTCGGCGCCGGGGCCGGCTTCGCCCTGGCCGCCGGCACGGCCTGGCTCTATCCCGTGCAGACCGGCGACAAACCGATTGTCGCCCTCTTTCCCACGGGCATCATTGCTTACGAATTCATGATGCTGTGCGCATTGCTCGGGACCATGATCGGCATGTTCCTGGAAATGGGCCTGCCCGAGTTCAAACGCCGTGCTTATGACCCGGAAATTGCCAATGGCCTCATCGGCATTGCCGTGACCTTTGCCGATGAGACGCAGCGCCACGACGCCGAACAAGCACTGTACTCGGCAGGGGCGCTGCGCATCCGCACAGACGAGGCCCCGGCATGAACCGCGCGGTTTTCGCATTGGCCCTGATTGCCCTGTGCGCGCTGCTGCCGGCCTGCAGCGACATGCACGACCAGCCCTCGATCAAGGCCCAGGAAGCCCCGCGCCGCTCGGCCCCCGGCGAGGCCGTCCCGGTACGCGGGAAAGTAGCCGTCGACTGGCAGGGACAGTATGTCAGCTCTGAGCCGGATGTCGCCTCCTCGCGACAGCGCGGCGAGGAACTCTACCTGACCAACTGCGCCATGTGCCACGGCACCCGTGACACCTACCTGGGCGCTGTCGGCAAGGCTCTGACGCCGCCCCCCCCGAGTCTGCACGACCCGCGCATCCGCTCCTTGAGCGACGGCGATTTGTTCAAACGCATCTCGCTTGGCTTCGGCCGCATGCCGGCCTTCGAGCGGCTGATCCCTGTTCATGACCGCTGGCACCTGATCAACTACCTGCATTCTTTCCGCTAAAGGTTCAACCCAGCCCTCACCCGGCTTTCAGCCATCTCCCCCAGGAGAGGGGAAGCTTAACCCCTCGCCCTTGAGGGAGAGGGGCTGGGGTGAGGGGGAACGGTCCCATTTGAAATCAGCATAAAACAAGGCCGATCGCTGGAGCGACCGGCCCGGTGTACCCATGGATTATGCACAGAAACCGGTCAGTGCCGCTCCTCGTCATGATAGGTTCTGCGAATCAGCAGGCTGACAACCCCACCCAGCACCAGCAGGCCGACCGCCCCCGCCCCCCACAACATACGCGTTCTCAGCCGGGCGTCGATGGCACTGACCTGTTGAACGATCTTGTCCAGTTCCGCCTGAAAACCGGCCGTATCGTGGCGAACCTTGGCGATCTCGACACTGTGGAAGAGCCGGTGGAAGCGGTTACGCAAGGCGAACAGCGTCCCTTTCATCTTGCTGGTCGCAATCCCCAACCGCTGCAGGCGTGCCAGCTCCGTCTCGACGGTGCCGATACGCCGTTCAGTCTCGATCATCGCCGCCTTGATCTCGCCGGCGCGTCCATACTCATGACAACGCGAGCAGTCCTGCTCATTGATCAGGTCGATCTGCGCCATGTTCACGGCGTGGGAGCCATGGCAGATCACACATTGCGCGCCGCCACGCTCGACGGCCCGGCCGTGAGCCGATTCGCCATAGTCCTGACGCACGCCGACATGGCAGCGCCCGCAGAAATCCGGAACTCCTGCATACTCGGGGGCACCGATGAAGCCGCGGGCCGGGCTCATGGCATTGGTAAAGTCGGTTGGGTCGCCGCCGTGA
>JAMPXI010000068.1 GCA_023701265.1 Desulfuromonadales bacterium
GACCCTGGTGGCCACGCTGCCGGTTTATCTCAACGCCCTGGCCGGCAAGGGGGTGCATGTCATCACCGTCAACGACTACCTGGCCCGCCGCGACTCCGAATGGATGGGGCAGCTCTACCGTTTCCTTGGCATGTCGGTCGGCTGCATCGTTCACGGTCTGACCGACGCCCAACGCCAGGAGGCCTATGGGTCCGACATCACCTACGGCACCAATAACGAGTTCGGCTTCGATTACCTGCGCGACAACATGAAGTTTGCCCTGGCCGACTATGCCCAGCGGGACCTGCACTACGCCATTGTCGACGAGGTTGACTCGATTCTGATCGACGAGGCGCGCACGCCGCTGATCATCTCCGGGCCGAGCAGCGCCTCCAGCGAGTTGTATTACGCCGCCGACCGGATCATCCCCCTGCTCAAAAAAGGGGAGGTCAAGGAGGAGCGCGACAGCGGTATCGGCCGGACCATCCGCAGCTACACCGGCGACTACACCATCGACGAGAAGGCGCGGGCCGCCACGCTGACCGAGGAAGGGGTGGCCCGGGTCGAACAGTTGCTCAAGGTCGACAATCTCTACGATCCGCGCAACATGGCGATGCTGCATCACGTCAACCAGGCGCTCAAGGCCCATGCCCTGTTCCGCCTCGATGTCGACTACGTGGTCAAGGATGGCGAAGTGATCATCGTCGACGAGTTCACCGGCCGGCTGATGCCCGGGCGGCGCTGGAGCGACGGCCAGCACCAGGCGATCGAGGCCAAGGAAGGGCTGAAGATCGAACGCGAGAACCAGACGCTGGCGACCATCACCTTCCAGAACTATTTCCGCATGTACGACAAGCTGGCGGGGATGACCGGCACCGCTGACACCGAGGCGGCCGAATTCAACGAAATCTACAAGCTCGACGTTGTGGTGATGCCGACCAATCGGCCGATGGTCCGCCGCGACCAGCCTGACCTCATCTACAAGACCGAGAAGGAAAAGTTCAAGGCGACCATCGACGACATCGTGACCCGCTTCGAAACCGGTCAGCCGGTGCTGGTCGGCACCATCTCCATCGAGAAGTCCGAGGTCCTCTCTGAACTGCTGAAGAAGCGCGGCATCCCGCACAACGTGCTGAATGCCAAGCAGCATGAGCGCGAAGCGGAGATTGTCGCCCAGGCCGGGCGCAAGGGGGCGGTGACCATCGCCACCAACATGGCTGGGCGCGGCACCGACATCGTCCTCGGCGGCAACCCGGAAATGATGGCCAGGCGCGAGGCGGCCAACGCCGAAGATCCCGAGGAGGCCTATGCCCAGGCGCTGGCGAAATATCGCGAGCTTTGCACTATGGAAAGGCAGGAGGTTCTCGAGCGCGGGGGGCTCTACATCCTCGGCACCGAGCGTCACGAGTCGCGGCGCATCGACAACCAGCTGCGCGGCCGCTCCGGCCGCCAGGGCGATCCCGGCGAAAGCCGCTTCTACATGGGGCTCGACGACGATCTGCTGCGCATCTTCGGTTCCGAGCGGGTGGCTTACATCATGGACAAGCTGAAGATGCCGGAAGGGGAGCCGATCGAGCACGGCATGATCTCGAAGGCCATCGAAAATGCCCAAAAGAAAGTTGAGGCGCATAACTTCGAGATCCGCAAACACTTGATCGATTACGACGACGTCATGAACAAGCAGCGCGAAGTGATCTACACCCAGCGCAAGGAAATTCTGGCCGGTGCCAACATCGGCGCCACCATCGAGTCGATCCTCGACGAAACCGTGCAGGACATGGTCGCCACCTTCTGTCCCGAGAAGACGCCGCCGACCGAATGGAACTGGGAAGGCCTGTTCATCGATTTCGGCGGGCAGTTCAACTTCGCCGCCGATCTCCCCGCGGCCGCCGCTCCCGGCCTGACCCAGGTGGCACTGACCGAGTCTCTGCGTGAGCAGGTGGCGCGTCAGCTCGAGGCCCGCACCGAAGAGTTCGGCGCGCCGGTGATGGAGCACCTGATGAAGGTGCTGCTGCTGCAGACCATCGACGATCAGTGGAAGGATCACCTGCTCTCCATCGACCACCTCAAGGAAGGGATCGGGATGCGCGCCTACGGCCAGCGCAATCCGAAGGAAGAGTACAAGCGCGAGGCCTACGGGCTGTTCATGGAGATGATGGGCCGGATCCGCCAGGAGGTGATCAACAAGCTCTTCCGGGTGCAGTTGGCGCGCGAGGATGAGGTTTCGCGCATGGAAGAGGAGCAGCGCCGCGAGCGCAATGCCCTGACCCGCCTCGCCGGTCCGGCGCCGGCAGTGCAGGCTCCGGCCAAGCGCGACGCCGGGACCGTCGGGCGTAACGACCCGTGCCCGTGCGGGAGCGGCAAGAAATACAAGAAGTGCTGCGGCCAGTAACTGCGGCAGGAGAGCTGGTGTGACCTCATCGCCTGGAGCAGTCGGCCTGGACGCCCTGCTGCTGATCGAGCATTCGCCCGGCAGCCTCGACCCGGTGCGCGAGGCCTGTCCGGGCATCCCCCTGCTTACCCTCCCGCTGCCTGATGGAATTTCGGCTCCCGACCTGATTTCGCGGCATAAGGTGGCCGCCGTCATCTGCGATCTGAGCGCGGACGATCCGCGTGGCCTCGCCGTACTGCAGCAAATCCGCCGTGTTCATCCGTGGCTGCCGGTGGTCATGGCACTCCCCGAAGGGGGCTTCGCCCTGGCTCTCGAGGCGTTCCGTGCCGAAGCGGCTGACGTCATTTTCCGTCCGCTTGATCCGGATGGCCTGCAGGAGGCGTTGGCACGCTCCGCGGCGCGTACGGCGCGATTGAGGGCTGAAAGTGATCTTCAGCAGCTGGCCTCGCGCTCTCTTGATGACCTGGTGCTGCTCAAGACGATCGGCGCGACCACCGGCAGCGAGGAGAACCTGCCGCGCCTGCTCGAGCGGGTGGTTGCCGCGATCCAGACGGCGTTGAAGGTTGAGATCGTTTCGCTGATGCTTTGCGACGACGATGGCTTGCTGGAGATCCGCGCCGCGCGCGGTCTCCCGGCAGAGGTGGCTGCGCAGGTCAGAATCGCGCCGGGGGACGGCGTCGCCGGTTTCGTGCTGGCCAGTGGCGAGGCCGTGTTGATCGACGATCTGGCCAGTGACGGCCGCTTTCCGCTGCGCGGGGATGCCGGCCGCTACCGCAGCGGTTCCCTGCTCTCCGTGCCGATCCGGACCCAGGAACGGGTTGTCGGCGTTCTCAACGTCAACAACAAGAAGAGCGGTGCATCCTTCACCGCCGCCGACCAGGAACTGTTGGCCATGATCGCCCACCAGGCGGCGTTGGCCATCGAAAACCTCAAGTTGGTCGGCCGTCTGCAGGAGCAGTCGCAGGAACTGGAACAGACCCATGCCGACCTGCTGCGCCTGCACCACGACCGTACCCGTTTTGTCTGCAGCCTCTCCCACGAATTGAAGACGCCGCTGACCTCGATCCTCGGCTTTGCCGATCTGCTGGTCAATTTCTTCGAACAGATCGGCCAGCAGGAACTGCGCGAATACCTCGGCCGCATCCATGACGAAAGCCTGCACCTGGAGCGGTTAATCAGCGGCATGCTGCGCCTGTTCGCCATCGACTCGGGGAGCGAGCACTGGCAGTGGGCAGCGGTAGAGCTTCCCTCCTGTATTAATGAGGTGCTGACCGCTCATGATCTGACCATTGCGGAAAGGGATCTGACGGTCGAGCTGAAATTGGCCGAGGGACTGGCCGCGGTCTGGGCGGACCGCGATAAGCTTCTCCTGCTGCTGGATGCTTTGATCGAAAACGCCGTCAAGTTCAACCGCGACGGCGGGGGCATTCGCATTCATGCCGAAAATCGCGAGATCAACAGCAGCCCGTATGTCTATCTGGCCATCGCCAATGACGGGCGCACGGTTCTGCCCGAACAGTCCGATCTGATTTTTCAGCACTATTCCCAACTCGGGGATCTGGATACCGATAAGCCCTGCGGGGTGGGGATCGGTCTGGCCATCTGCCGGGCGATCCTGCGCCAGATGCAGGGGTGGATTTTTCTTGAAGCGGTAAGTGGTGAGGGGACCTGCCTGGGCTTACTCCTCCCTGACCGCCCCAGTCGCAAGGAGACCTGTCATGCCGAACTCAAACGTTACTGATCTGCCGGCGGGATTCCGCTACGCTGCCCGGGCCGCCGGCATCAAAAAATCGGGTAAACCCGATCTGGCGATGATCGTGGCCGATCGTCCAGCCGTATGTGCCGGCACGTTCACCACCAACCGGGTTGTCGCGGCGCCCGTCGTCCTGACTCGTGAGCGGATTCGTTCCGGGCTCTGCCAGGCCATCCTGGTCAACAGCGGCAACGCCAACGCCTGTACCGGGAAGCAGGGGCTCGCGGACGCCCGGCGTTGCGCGGTCCTGACCGCAGGCGCGCTGGGCATCGCCGAGGAACTGGTGGCGGTCTGCTCGACGGGGGTGATCGGCGTAACACTGCCGATGACGTGTTTCGAGACGCATGTGCCGGAACTGGCCAAAGAGTTGAGCGTTGATCAGGTGCACGCTGTGGCCGAGGCGATGCGCACCACCGACGCCTTCCCCAAAATTGCTGCCCGCAGCGTCGTTATCGGCGGCCGCGACTGCCGGATCGTCGGCCTCGCCAAGGGGGCAGGGATGATCCATCCCAACATGGCGACCATGCTGGCCTTCGTGATGACCGACGCCGCCGTGGACGGCTCCGTGGCCGGGGCGTTGCTGAGCACTGCGGTGGAGCGTACCTTCAACCGGATTACCGTCGACCGTGACACCTCGACCAATGATACCGTGCTGCTGCTGGCCAGCGGCGCGGCCGGCGCCCCTGCGCTCGTTCCGGACAGTCCGGAGGGGCTATCTTTTGCCGCCGCGCTCGAAGCGGTTCTGCAGGATCTGGCGAAAATGATCGTGCGTGACGGGGAGGGGGCCACCAAGCTGGTGCGCATCCAGGTCGACGGGGCTGCCTCCGAAACCGACGCGCTCACCGTGGCACGCAGTATCGCCACCTCCGCCTTGGTCAAGACGGCTTTTTTCGGAGCGGATGCCAATTGGGGGAGAATCATTGCCGCCGCCGGTTATGCCGGAGTCGAAATCGACCCGGACCGGATCCGCATTCTCTTCGACGATGTGCCGATGGTCGAGAAGGGCCTCGGCCTGGGGGCGCAGCAGGAAACCAGGGCCACCGAGGTGCTGAAAAAAGCCGAATTCACTGTGACCGTCGAGCTCGGGCTCGGCAGCGGCAGCGCCTGGTACCATACGTCGGATCTGGGCTATGAATACGTCAGGATCAATGCTGACTATCGATCGTGAACCATGAGGCAGCAAGTAGCGAGGTAGCGAGAGCGTCAACCTCGCAACTTGCTACTTCGCTATCTCGCTTGCTTCTCTTATGAATTCCTTGCGCAAACCCTGCCCCCGCCAACCCGGCCGAGCGGTCTGGATCGTTCTCGACGGAGTCGGTCTGGGGGCGCTCCCCGACGCCGCCGCTTATGGAGACGAGGATGCCGCCACGCTGCCGCATGTAGCCGCGGCCTGCGACGGGCTCTCCCTGCCCAATCTGCAGCGCCTCGGCCTGGGCAATCTTGCCGACATTGCCGGCGTGCCGCCGATTGCGGCGCCCTGCGGAGCATTTGGGCGCATGCGCGAACAGGCTGCCGGCAAGGACAGCATCTCGGGACACTGGGAAATGGCCGGCGTCACTCTGGTTGAACCGTTTGCCACTTTCCCGCATGGTTTCCCTGCTGAGCTGATCGAGCGGTTTGCCGAGATTGCCGGCTGTCTGCCCATCGGGAATGTCGGCACCAGCGGCACGTCGATCCTCGGGCTTTACGGGGCCGAACATCTTCGCACCGGCCGACCGATCGTCTATACCAGTGTCGATTCGGTCTTCCAGATTGCCGCCCATGAGGCGGTTCTCCCCTCGGAGGACTTGTACCGGTTGTGCCGGCAGGTACGCTCCATGGTCGATGCCTACCGGATCGGCCGGGTCATTGCCCGGCCGTTCACCGGGGATGCCGTCTCCGGTTTCAGACGTACCCCCGGCCGCAAGGATTTTCCTCTGTCGCCACCGCGACCGACGCTTCTCGATCAGCTGGCTGCCGTTGAGGTTCCCGTATGGGCCGTCGGCAAACTGGCTGATCTGTTCGCCGGCCGAGGCGTCATGCGGCAATTGCCGACCCGGGACAATGACGAGGGGATGGAACGCATTCTCGAGGCTTTGAATGAACTGGGAGATTGTGGGCTGCTGGCTGCCAACCTGATCGATTTCGATATGGTTTACGGCCATCGTCAGGATGCCGTCGGTTTTGGCCGGGCTCTGGAGCGGTTCGATGCCTGGCTGCCGCGGCTGCAGGCGGCCCTGAGCGAGGATGACCTGCTGCTGATCAGCGCTGACCACGGCTGCGATCCGCTCACGCCAGGAACCGACCATACCCGCGAGTATGTGCCAATCCTGGCCTGGTGCCCCGGGCTGAACGATTCCCGGCCGCTCGGCGAGCGTTCAACGTTCGCTGATCTGGGAGCGACCCTGGCGGCGTATTTCGGAGTGACGATGAAGGAGGGACGGAGTTTTCTGGAGGAGTTGAGGTAGTTGCTCAGCGCTTCAGGTTTGTGGCGGAAAAGGTGCCGACGCCCGGTTGGCAGGCGGCGACTTCGTTGAGGAAACTATTTTCGATGAATCGCTCCAGTTGGGTTGCCTGTTCCGGGGTGAGCGCCGAGAATCCCAGTCCAAATCCCTGCAGATAATTGTTTTCCGGAGCGGGCTCGATGATGTAGAGCACGGTTCCTTCGACTTCGAGTTCCTTGGCGTGGCCGAGCAGGGGGAAAACCGCGGATATTTTGTCCCCGGGGAAAAGCCGCAACGACGATCGGAAAAACAACCCGCTCATGCTGAGGCTGAGAACGTCGGCAAGGAGAAACTCCTCCCCTTTGGTACGATACATCCCTGGCAGGTGCAGACGCAGACGCAAGTTGCGGCGGGGGTGCTTCTCCACCTGGCTCTGGATGAAGGCGAACAGGGCAAAGATGTCGACCGGAACGCTGAGGGTCCTGTCCGGTTCGAATTCGTCGGGGTCGGTGGTCGGGTGTTTGAGGACCAGTCGCGGCAGCGACGGTTGAAGCTGCTGCAGCTCCGGGTGGTTGAGCAGGTTGCTGCCGATGATCAGCATGGCCGGTGCCCTTCCGGCCAGAAATGCATTGGCTTGGGTGACATCAGTGGCCGTCAGGACCCGGTAGCCCCAATGCTTGAGGATCGGCTCCAGGGTTGCCAGCAGGTCAAGGCGGTCATCGGCAAGCAGCAGGCATTTCATCGGTTTGAGCCCAGATCTGAAAAGGGGCGGTAAGGAACGGTTGATATTAACTGAAAATGCCCTGCCGGAATAGGGGAAAATCAACAGAGCATACACGGCGAGGCGACCATGGGGGGCCTCGCCGTGTATGCAACCATCGTGTACGACGCTATTATTTTTTCTTGTTTTTGGCCGCAGCCTTGGCTGGTGCAGCGGCCTTGTTTTTGGCGCGGGCTTCGCGGGCCTTGGCGAGCTTTTCGCCGAGACCGCGGTCAAGGGCCATCTGCCGGCGGCTTTCCGAATAGTTTTTCGCGGCCAGCGACTGGGTGCGCGGAATGCCGAATTGCTTGCGGTACTGGCCGGGGGTCATGGCATGAGCCGTCTTGATGTGTCGGGTCAGGGTCTTCATCCCTTTGCCGCAGATCATGCATACGACCTTGTCCTTGCCGAACGCCTTTTTCTTCGAAATCGCCGGTGCGGTTTCCTCTGCAGGAACTTCACCGGTTACAGCTTCGCCCTTGTCAAGAGCAGAGAGCGCCTGATGAACACTGGCGATTTCCGCGATCAGTTCTTCTTTGCTCATGTTGGTTATCGAGGCATGTGCCGCGACGATTTCAACCGCCATTTCCAGAATTGTTGCCATTGTTGTCTCCTTGTTTGCAGGCGTCAGATGTGACCAAGTCGGTCAATTGACAATACTAATACAGGGAATTTTTGATTATTCAAGTAAAAACGATTGCATTATACGTTTCGAGAAGAGCCAGTTAAATGGTCGTGGAGTTGTGGCTGTCAGGACGACAATACTGCAAATCTCTTTGCATTTAGTCAGCAGGCACCTTATACCTAAAGGGGAAGTACCATGCGTTGCCAGTCGTTCACATTATCAACCTTATGGAATGCCCGCGATGAAAATTCGTGAGACGATTGAAGAGCGTGAAGTTGCTTCGCTTGCACCGCAGGCCTGTGCCAGCCGCTTTTCGCGCGGTCGTGCCAGTGATGAGCCGCCCTGTCCGGTGCGTACCTGTTTCCAGGTCGACCGTGACCGCATCCTGCACTGCAAATCGTTTCGGCGCCTGAAGCACAAGACCCAGGTGTTTCTCTCCCCGGAAGGGGATCATTACCGGACCCGGTTGACCCATACCCTCGAAGTTGCCCAGATCGCCCGCACGGTTGCCAGGGCTTTGCGGCTCAACGAAGATCTGACCGAGGCCATTGCGCTCGGTCACGACCTTGGGCACACGCCGTTCGGGCATGCTGGAGAACGGGTACTGGACGAACTGTTGAGCAATGGGTTTCACCATGTACGCCAGAGTCTGCGCGTTGTCGACCTGTTGGAAAACGACGGGGCGGGACTCAACCTGACCTGGGAGGTCCGCGACGGGATTCAGCACCATTCCAAGGGGCGCGGCGCGCTGCTCGGCAGCGGCGCGCACGATTTGCCGGCCACCCTTGAAGGGCAGGTCGTGCGCCTGGCCGATGTCGTGGCATATGTCAGCCACGATCTCGATGATGCCATCCGCGCGGAGTTGATCGGTTGCGACGCGATTCCCTCCGGACTGCGGCAAGTGCTGGGCAGCCGGCATGGTGAGAGAATCAACACCATGGTTGTCGATATGATCGAGGCCTCCCTGGCGACGGATACGACGACCGTCTGCCTTTCCGCGGCGGTCTCCCAGGCGGTGACCGAACTGCGCGACTGGCTGTTCCGGCATGTATATCAGGCTGCGCCGGTGGCCGGTGATTTTTACAAGGCCAGCCACGTGCTGCGCGAGTTGTTCGGCTTTTTTGTCGCTCACCCCATCGAATTGGCCGCCTGCGGCGGTCGGCGGGTGGAAGAAGACCCCGTGGAAGTGGCCGTCGCCGACTTCCTGGCCGGCATGACCGACCGCTATGCGATGAATCTCTATCAGCAGCTGTTTTTACCGCAGCCCTGGAAGGTATTGTAAGACGGGGAAAAAGCTGGGTATTTCCGTCTCCGCCGCTTGACACCCCGGAATGCCGTATGATAGCTTTTCAAGCGGTCTGACCGGGGTGTCTGTCGAGACACGCTGCCGGTCGCCGAGGAGGATCCCATGAGCAAAAGGTTGTTGCTGGCCGATGACAGCATCACCATCCAGAAGGTAATCCAGATTACCTTCGCCCACGAAGACTATGAGCTGTCCATTACCGATAACGGCGACAATGCCTTTGCACGGGCAAAGGAACTGGTGCCCGACCTGGTGCTGGCCGATGTCTACATGCCGGGGAAGAACGGCTATGAACTGTGTGCGGCCATCAAGGCGGAACCGGCGCTGAAAAATATCCCGGTGCTGCTGCTGGCCGGCTCCTTCGAGCCATTTGACGAGGGGAAGGCGCGGGCCTCCGGTGCGGATGCCTGGATCGAGAAGCCGTTCGAATCACAATCCCTGATCGACAAGGTGGCCGCACTTCTCAGCGCTGCCGCTCCCGCGGCGGCTCCCCTGCCGGTCATGGTGCCTGAACCCGCTCCCGCACCGGTCGATGTCTTTGGCGATATTTCCTTTGAGGAAGCTGTCGCTCCCGCGGCAGTTCCCCAACCGGTCATGGTGCCTGAACCCACTCCGGCACCGGTTGATGCCTTTGGCGATATTTCCTTCGATGAGTCGCCGGTTGCCGCGCCGGTCTTCGAGTTTGCCGCCGAGCCGTTCCCCGTCGCGGAGGACCCGCTGGCCTTCGAGGAACCTGCTCTCCCCTCCGCAGATTTCGGCGTGTTAGAGGAGACGGAAGAGGTGATGGCTCTTGGCGACGACGATATTCTCGGTGCCGAGGATCTTGAGCCGGCCAGCGAGATGTCATCGTTGAGCCCCTGGTCGCGCGAAGCCGCGCCCCTCGAGGAATCGTTTGAAACCCTGGCCGAGCCGCAGCCGCTGGCTTTTGCCCCGCCAATCGAGCTTCCTCCGGTTCCGCCTGCTCCCAGCCTGGCTCCTGCCGCTCCTGCCGCTCCTGCCGCTCCTGTAGCTCCTGTAGCTCCTGTAGCTCCTGTAGCTCCTGTAGCTCCTGTAGCTTCTGTAGCTCCTGTAGCTCCTGTAGCTCCTGTAGCTGCCCCGGCCCCGGCCGCCGCTGCTGCTGCTGCTGTCGTGGAACAGCGTGTGGCGACCCTGACCGAAACGGAAATCGAGCAGATTGTCGAACGTGCCGTCGGCAAGGTCATCGAGAAACTGGCTGGTACCGTGCTGGAACGAGTCGCCTGGGAAGTGGTTCCCGATCTGGCCGAGGCGCTGATCAAGGAAGAAATCCGCAAGATCAAGGACGCTGCCGCCTGACCCCGGCGTTTCCCAGCTAACACCGTCAGATGCGAAATGGGGATTGTTGAAAATCCCCATTTCCTTTTGCTGTCACGCATAATCCGGAAGGAAAGAATGGACGCATGAGCACCGAGCCGAAGCTCTCCAAGGGTTACGAATCGCACGATGTCGAACGCAAGTGGTATCAGGCGTGGGAGGAAGGCGGTTATTTTCGCGCCGACGAGCACTCCGTCAAGGCTCCCTACGCCATTGTCATCCCGCCGCCGAATGTGACTGGCGTGCTGCACATGGGGCACGCCCTCAACAATACCCTGCAGGACATCCTCTGCCGCTGGCAGCGCATGCAGGGGAAAGAGGTGCTGTGGATGCCCGGCACCGACCATGCCGGCATCGCCACCCAGAACGTGGTCGAGAAACAACTGGCGTCGCTTGGCACCGATCGCCACGCCGTCGGCCGCGACGGCTTCATCAATCGGGTCTGGCAGTGGCGCGAGGAGTCGGGGGGGCAGATCATCCAGCAGCTCAAGCGCCTCGGTGCCTCCTGCGACTGGGAGCGCGAGCGCTTCACCATGGACGAGGGGCTGTCGATTGCGGTGCGCGAGGTGTTCGTGCGCCTCTTCGAAGAAGGGCTGATCTACCGGGCCAACCGCCTGATCAACTGGTGTCCGCGCTGCCACACGGCGCTCTCCGACCTCGAGGTCGAGCACGACGAGAAGAAGGGGCATCTCTGGCACCTGCGCTACCCGGTGACCGGAACCGACCGCTTCCTGGTGGTGGCCACCACCCGCCCCGAGACGATGCTCGGCGACACCGCCGTGGCCGTGCATCCCGAGGACGAGCGCTATCTTGATCTGATCGGCAAAACCGTGATGCTGCCGCTGGTCGAGCGCGAGATCCCGATTGTCGCCGACGAGTATGTCGATCGCGAGTTCGGTACCGGTGTGGTCAAGATTACCCCGGCCCACGACTTCAACGACTTCGAGGTGGCCCGCCGCCACGACCTGCCGGCCATCAACATCCTCGACGAGTCCGGGGTGGTCAACGAGAACGGCGGGCCGTATGCCGGTCAGGAGCGCTACGAGGCGCGCGCCAACGTGGTTGCCGACCTGGAGAACCAGGGACTGCTTGCCAAGATCGACGACCACCAGAACGCAGTTGGCGAGTGCTACCGCTGCAGGACCGTGATCGAGCCGTACCTGTCGCTGCAGTGGTACGTCAGCGTCAAGCCACTGGCGGAGGAGGCGATCAAGGCGGTGCAGGACGGCCGCACCCGCATCGTCCCGGCCCAGTGGGAAAAGACTTATTACGAGTGGATGTTCAACATCCAGGACTGGTGCATCAGCCGGCAGATCTGGTGGGGGCACCGCATCCCCGCCTGGTACTGCGAGGACTGCGGCGGGATCACCGTCAGTCGCGAGGATGCGACCCATTGCGTCGACTGCGGCAGCGCGGCAATCCGTCAGGACAACGACGTCCTCGACACCTGGTTTTCCTCGGCCCTGTGGCCGTTCTCGACCATGGGCTGGCCGGAAAAGTCGGCGACGCTGGATAAGTTCTACCCGACCTCGTGCCTGGTCACCGGTTTTGACATCCTCTTCTTCTGGGTGGCGCGAATGATGATGATGGGGCTCAAGTTCATGGACCAGGTCCCGTTCACCGAGGTCTACATCCACGCCCTGGTGCGCGACGCCCAGGGACAGAAGATGAGCAAGAGCAAGGGCAACGTCATCGACCCGCTGCACGTCATCGACGAATACGGCGCCGATGCCTTCCGCTTCACGCTGACCTCGTTTGCCGCCATGGGCCGGGACATCAAGCTCTCCACCGAGCGGATCGCTGGCTACAAGGCCTTCGCCAACAAGCTGTGGAACGCCAGCCGCTTTGCCCTGATGAACCTGGAAGGGTATGAGCCGGTCGGCATCGATCTGAACGACCTGCAACTGTCGGATGCCGACCGCTGGATCCTCACCCGTCTCAACGAAGCCATCGAGCAGACCACCGCGGCGCTGGCCGACTACCGTTTCAACGAGGCGGCCAGCACGCTCTATGCCTTCACCTGGAACAGCTTCTGCGACTGGTACATCGAGCTGAGCAAGGAGTCGCTGCACGGCGATGATCCTGACGCGAAACGCCGCGTGCAGGGCGTACTGTTCAGTGTCCTTGAACAATTGCTGCGTCTGCTCCACCCGATCATGCCGTTCATCACCGAGGAGATCTGGCAGGCCCTGCCGGGAACGCGGCCGGCCGCCTCGCTGATGCTGGCAGCGTGGCCGGACGCCGCGGCAATTCCGGTTGACAATGCCGCGACGGCGCGCATGGAACTGGTGATGGACGTGATTCGCGCCATCCGCAACATCCGCGGCGAGATGGACGTCCCGCCGGGGAAACAGATCGCCGCCCTGCTGCTGTGCGGTTCAAGCGAGTCGGCCGAAATCCTTGCTGGTGCCCAAGGGGCAATGCGCGCCCTGGCGCGGGTTGGCGAGTTGCAGATCGGCCAGAATCTGACCCGCCCGGCGCAGGCTGCCACGCAGGTGGCCGGCGATGTCGAAATCTGCCTGCCACTGGCCGGGTTGGTTGATATCGCCGAGGAGGAGAAGCGCCTCTCCAAGGAGATTGCCAAGGTGCGCACCGATGTGGAGTTTTTCCGCAAGAAGCTCTCCAACGAGAAGTTCGTCGCCAACGCCCCCGCCGAGGTGCTGGAGAAGGACCGCGCCAAGCTGGTCGAGGCCGAGGAGAAGCTGGGGATTCTTGAGCGGAGTCTGGAGAAGTTGGCGGGATTGAAGTAGGTTCCGGCCATACAGAGAGCAGCAGGCGGGGTCGTCGTGAGGCGGCCCCGCTTTTGTATAAAATCAACTTCGGCCGGTCCCGTCCGGCCTGCGGGCAGAAGCGCCCTCCGGCGCGCAGGCCCGGCCGGACGGGTGACTTTTCTTGTTCGGCCAAATCAAAGTCCCGGGCTCCCGCGCCCGGACGGCGGCCAAACTTTTCCCCGGCGAAAAGTTTGGATCAAACGCCGTGATTCCCCTGCCGCCTTGCCCGCCTCCGGCGGGTACCCTGCGCCGGAAAGATGAATGCCGGCAGGGCGAGAACTCACCGCGTTCAGACAGCTCGCCCTGCTGATCGTCATTCATCCATCCGGCTCCGGCTGCGGCGGCACGGGGAGTTGGTGATTGGCAGTAAAACAGGGGGGACAGTGCCTTATCCCCCTTGCGGAGCAGGGGGGACGTCGCGCGCAGCGTGACAGGGGGGTCGGTAGGTAAAAGGGTGCTTGTCCGCCGAAGCGCATGGCGCGGAGGTGAGGAAGAGTCCGGTGGCGACACCCCGGGGTTCTAAACGCAAACGGGTGCCAGCCTTGTTGCAAGGATTTGAGTTGTTCGATTTGATATTTGCTGGCATCATGATCAAATCGTGAAAACGTTGTATAAATGACAACAATTGTTTTGTAATCAAATGGAGGGCGTGGTAAAAGTGTTTACGGAACCTTTGCGGCCGCCTGAGGTCAAGAAGCTCGTTCGCCGGATTATCGTCGACGGGATCGTCACCTACGCACAGCCTCACGCTGAAATGCGCATGAAAGGAGCGCGGGATTACCACCGTTGACTGCATCAATGTCCTGCGAGGCGGAGTGACTGAAGAGGGTGAATACGAGAACGGCAGCTGGCGCTATCGGGTGCGCACCGCGAAAATATGCGTCGTCGTGCGGTTTGAATCGGAGAGGCTACTCGAAGTCGTGACCGCGTGGAGAGAACCATGAAATGCCGTAACTGTGAACAGGGTGAACTGGTCGAGAGCCGGGAAAACTACCGTTATCGTGAGTGTGGCCTGGATAATGTCACGATTGTCGGCATCACCGTCAGGAAGTGTCCCGATTGCGGCAGCCTCATGCCATTGATCCCCAACATCGAGGGGTTGCACGATAGTCTGGCTAGGGCGATCATCACCAAGGATGGCCCGCTGACGGCGGCGGAGATTGTCTTCCTGCGAAAATCCCTCGGCTGGTCGGGAACGGACTTCTCCAGGAACATGCATTGCGACCGCGCCCAGGTGTCCAAGTGGGAGCATGGTACCGTCGAAATGTCCAAA
>JAMPXI010000177.1 GCA_023701265.1 Desulfuromonadales bacterium
CACGGAGAAGCAATGGGTTTCAAATGCGGCATCGTCGGCCTGCCCAACGTCGGCAAGTCGACCATCTTCAACGCCATCACCTCCGCCGGCGCCGAGTCGGCCAATTACCCGTTCTGCACCATTGAGCCGAATGTCGGGGTGGTCTCGGTTCCCGATCCGCGCCTCGATACCCTCGCCGGGATCGTCAAGCCGCAGAAGGTCATCTCGACCGCCATGGAGTTTGTCGATATTGCCGGGTTGGTCAAGGGGGCAAGCCGGGGGGAAGGGCTGGGCAACCAGTTCCTCGGCCACATCCGCCAGGTCGAGGCGATCGCCCACATCGTCCGCTGCTTCGAGGATGAAAACGTCGTGCATGTCGACGGCAGCGTCGATCCGCAGCGTGATGTCGAGGTCATCCAGACCGAACTCAACCTGGCCGATCTCGATACGGTGGAGAAACGCATCGCCCGCAGTGAAAAGGCGGCCAGAAGCGGTGACAAGAAGCTTCAGGAAGAAGTCGAAGTGCTGACCATGGTCCGCGAGTGCCTCAACCAGGGGCGGCCGGCCCGGGCTGCCGAGCTGTCCGCCGAGCAGCGGGCGACGCTGCGCGAATTGTGCCTGATTACCGCCAAGCCAGTGCTCTATGTGGCCAACGTCGCCGAGGACGACCTGGGCGGCAGCCACCCGAGCATTGCCATGTTGCGGGCCCATGCAGCCGCCGAGGGGGCTGAATTTGTCATTATCTGCGGCAAGATCGAGGCCGAAATCGCCGAATTGCCGAACGAAGAGAAGGATGCCTTTCTGCAGGAACTCGGTTTCCACGAATCGGGGCTTGACCGGATGATCCATGCCGGCTACCACCTGCTCGGCCTGATCACCTACTTCACTGCCGGTGTCAAGGAAGTGAGGGCATGGACCATCCCGGCCGGTTATCGCGCCCCACAGGCCGCCGGCGTCATCCATACCGATTTTGAGAAGGGCTTCATTCGCGCCGAAGTGATTGCGTATGACGATTTCGTCGCCGCGCGTGGCGAGGCGGGCGCCAAGGAAAAGGGCTTGCTGCGCCTGGAGGGGAAAGACTACGTCGTCAAGGACGGCGATGCCATGCACTTCCGTTTCAATGTCTGAGTTGAAAATGCCGGTTGCCTCGCGCATCCGGTTGTGGTAATAAGCAAAGTTCTTCCAGCCGGAGCGCCAGCGGGCGCTCCACTCCTTGCTCCGGACCCGCCGGGGCTATAACCCGTAAGGAGGTCATAGCAGCATGCGTACCTATGAAACCCTGTTTATCGTGCACCCGGAAGTCGTCGGCGACGACCTGGCTGCGTTGATCGAGAAGTACCGCAAGGTGCTGACCGACCAGCAGGCCGTGGTTCTCAAGGCGGACAACTGGGGAACTCGGGCCCTGGCCTACCCGGTCAAGAAACAGACCCGGGGAAGTTTTGTGCTCACGGTTTTCGAAGGAGCCCCTTCGATGATCGCCGAATTCGAACGCCGCCTGCGGATCGACGAAAAGGTGATCAAGTACCAGACCGTGCTCTTCGAAGGTAGTGTTGCGGCCGCCCCGGTGGTCGAACAGCCTGCCGTTGAAGACGTCGAGCCCGTCGCTGTTGAAGCGCCGGCCGACGAAGCCTGAACCTCTAGCCCGACCCGAAGGAGAACCAAACATGTCCAATGGCACTCGTCCTACTGGTGGTGCGCGTCCGACTGGCGGCCCGCGGCGGCGTTATGGCCGGCGCAAGGTCTGCCGTTTCTGCGCGGAAAAGAGTCTTGGGATCGATTACAAGGATCTCCGCACCCTGCGTTACTTTATCTCCGAGCGCGGCAAGATTGTGCCGCGGCGGATTTCCGGTACCTGCGCCGAGCATCAGCGCAAGCTGACCGAAGCGATCAAGCGTGCCCGCAACATCGCCCTGATGCCGTTTGCCTCAGGGGTTGGCTCCGAGAGAGGGTAGCCAAGTCGCTGAGAAGATGATGACCAGAGCACTCATGGTGGTGCTCGGCGCACTGGCGGGCTACCTGCTGTTCGGTGCCGCCGGCGCACTCGGGGTCGGGGCCGTGCTGGTCAACCTGTTCACACCATTGCCGGCCGCTGTGCTGGGAATGCGGCTCGGCCCTGCATGGGGGGCGGCCGCGGTCGGGTTGACGGCGGTTGCCATCCTGGCAACTTCCGACGCCGGTGCGGTTCTGCTCTTTGTCCTGCAGTTCGGTTTGCCGGCCACCCTGCTGCCGTGGCTGCTGACCCGCGAAGTCCCTTGGGATCGGGCCGTTGTCATTACGCTCGGTCTGATGCTTGGGTTCGGCTTGCTCGCCCTGGTTGCCTTTGCGGCCGGCAGCGGGCAGTCGGCTTTTGCGCTGGTCGACGCTCTGGTCGACAAGGAGATCAGCCAGGCCGTCACCCTGATGGAGGAGTTCTCCTCGGGGAGCGAGCAGTCTCCGGCGGAGGTAGAGGCATTCCGTCAGACTGTTGTCGGCATGGGCGAATTCATGCGCCGGGTCTACCCGGGGATGCTGATCGCGGTAGGCGGTGCCCTGCAGCTTGCGACCGTCGGGCTGTTGGCATTGCTGGTCCGCACCAGGGTCTTGCCCGGACCGGCGTTAGCCCGGTGGCGGGCACCGGAATTGCTGATCTGGGCGTTGATCGCTGCCGGTTTCGCGGCGGCGCTCAGTCCCGATGTCGTGCAGACCGTGGCTTTCAATCTGCTGGTCGTTCTGTTGCCGGTCTATTTCCTGCAGGGGCTGGCGGTGGTCGAGTACTATATCAGCCGCAGGGGGCTGCCGCCGTTGTGGCGGGGATTGAGTTATCTGATTCTGCTGGTGGTGAATCCCCTGCCCGTGATTGTCACCGGGGTCGGGATATTCGATCTTTGGGCCGATTTTCGGAAAAAACGCGTAAACAACGATTAGCTTTAACAAGCGAAGCTGTCATGGAGGAACACCGATGAACGTCATTCTTACGGAGAACGTCAAAGGGCTCGGCAACATGGGCGACGTGGTCAAGGTCAAGCCCGGCTACGCCCGCA
>JAMPXI010000069.1 GCA_023701265.1 Desulfuromonadales bacterium
CCCAAATACAACGACAGGTAGAGGAGGAAGTTCCCTGCCCCGTAAGACCCCAATATCAGAGCGATAGCGACAAGTCCACCCGCGAGCAAAAAGGCTTGCCGACGTGAAACCTCACCAGACGGAATTGGGCGGAATTTCTTTTGCGGATGGCACGAGTCCGGCGTCGCATCAACTGCATCATTGACAAGATAAGTGGCGCTCGAGGCAAAACAGAATGCCGCAAAGGGGATTGCACCCAGGATCGGCACCCCAGGTTGAAAGATCGATCCGGATAGCAGCGGAGGGAAGAATACCATGAGATTCTTCAGCCACTGCCGCGGCCGCATAATGGACAGACAGGCGGAGAGCTTCATTGTTCCAGATCTTTGGCCAGTTTTTGCGCTGGCCCCTTGTATGGGGAGTCATCCGGGAAGCGCTTGACTGCCTCGGCAAAGCACTTCTGCGCTTCATCTCGATTGCCAAGCAGCAGATTGACATATCCCTGTCGGTACATAAAGAACGGGCTTTTTGTCAGGGTTTCGAGGCGCTTCAACCAATCGAGCATTTCCTGGAGCCGTTCTTTTCTTCTCCCAACATCATTGATCCCCTGGTTGAATTCGTCGTTATTAACCGCAAGCAACATCTCAAGAATCCGTGCTTCAATCCTGGCGGTGGATGTCCCGGGACCATTCAGCCGCTCCAGTAAAAAATGACGGGCTTCGTCAAAGCGTTTGGCTTTGCGCAGAATTGCGGCCTGATTGAGCGACGACAATTCCCCCCCTGAGATGCGGATGCTTCCGATCAACGCGGCAGCTTCTTCAGCTCTTCCATGAGCGTACAGCGCCAGGGCAAGTTGGTTCTTTGCCGGGGCAAAGCCGGGGGATTGTTTTACCGCGTCTTCATACAGGGTCAGATTGTCTTGCCAGACCACGTTCCGCTGCGCCGTAACCACAACCATCCCGAGCAAAAGCAACGCTACACACGAAGCAATCAGCCCCTGACGGCGAGCCCTTTCAGTCAACTGAGCAAAAGCAATCGTTACCCCGATGACAAAGGGCCCCGTCGGAATATACATGTAGCGCTCGGCGACAGGGGTCCATGCCTGCCTGGTGACAATGACGAGGAGTGCCGAGGTCGCCAACCCGAAACTGATAAGGAGCAGGCGCCCGGCGGGGCGATCACGGTGGAACAGGATCACCAGCAATCCGACAAGCATCCCCCCTGGGACAAGATAGAGATTCGAGACGCGGTCGATCGCAAAATTAAGTGGCAGCGGTTGCAGCAGTTTGACCGCATAATAACCTGACACTTTCAAGATATCCCTGGAAAAATCGAACCATGGGAATTCCGACGGCTTCTCGATGGCTTGGGGAACGGCGGCTACATTGCCCCCAACTGCCTGGGTTACAAATTTGACCGTCCCCCCCAAACCTCGATCATAATGAAACGCCTGCCAGCGCAGAGCCAAATAACTCAAAATTGCCACGCCGAAAAACCCGACGATCCACCAACGGCGACGCCAAGCCACACACCGAAGCGGTGTTCTCCACAACAGAAGCACCATCCCGGGGAAAGCAAAGAGAGCGGTCTCCTTACACAGGCTGCCGAACAAAACCACGCAAGCAGCTGCTGCGCCCCACCATAATGATTGTGTTTCAAGCGATTTCAGCAAGGCGATCAGCGCCAGGAAGACAAAGGTTCCCGCAAGGAGATCGGTTCGGCCTGCAATCCAATTCACCGCCTCGGTATTGATCGGATGCAGACAAAAGAGGGCCGCTGCAAGCAGTGAAATTGCTTCACCCTTAAGTTCGTAGAGACGGCAATATGCCTGGGAAAGTAGATAAACCAAGAGAACATTGCATAGATGTATTGCGATATTCATCGAATGCATGAACATTTCCTCCCCCCCACCGACGATTCGATCAAGTTCGAACGTCAGGGTCAGAAGAGGTCGGTAATAAGAGCTGGTTCCGCCGGGGGAGAAGTGTTGCCTGAAGGTAAATCCGGTTTGATTCAACAGTTTCTCGGCATAGAGAAGATCATCAAGGCTGTTAAGAGGAGCAAAAAAGGTCGGGTAATAGACACCCAGTGTCAACAGAATCAGCAGCAGAATGGCATTGCGGGGGGCAAGGAGGGTCATCTCTGATTACGAGACACGATGTCGAGAAAGAACTGCTCAAGATTCCGCCGGCGAGGTTCGATCAGGCGGATGTCCTCCCCGCCCCTGGATGCCAGATCAAGGAAACCAGGGAGTGCTTCACGCGAGACATACAGCTCCGTCATCACGCCATTGTCTTCAGATGCAGAAAAACGAGCGGCCAGTTCAGCCGATGGATTGAGTATCTGCACCTGGTAGCCTTCGATTCCGTCGGCCAGAATTTCCTGCACGTCATTCAGTGCCTGCAATCGTCCCCCGACAATCACGGCAACGCGGTCGCAAACCGCCTCGACATCGGCCGTTACATGCGTACTGAAAAAGATCGTCTTCCCTCGGCGTTTGAGTTCGAGCATCAGACCTTTGACCAATGCCCGCCCCATCGGATCGAGCCCACTCATCGGCTCATCCCAGATAAAGAGATCCGGGTCGTGGAGAAGCGCCTGCGCCAAACCAAGCCGTTGCACCATCCCTTTACTGAATCCCCGAAGCGGTCGGTCTGAGTCTGTTTGCAGATCGAGTAGTGCCAGCACGCGATCACTCTCGCTTTTGATCCGATCCACAGACATTGCAAAGGCCGCACCGACCAGGTGAAGATACTCCCGAGGAGTCAAAAAATCATAAAAAGCAGGATTTTCAGGCAAATAGCCAAAGGCACTGCGGGCCTGCATACTTCCGGCCATGGCGCCGAGGATTTCAACCGTTCCGCTATCGGGAGGGATTTGTCCAGTCAGGATCTTGATCGTGGTACTTTTCCCCGCGCCATTCGGGCCAAGAACGCCAAGGATCTCGCCCGGCTTAACCTCAAGGGTCAACTCACTCAGAGCCTGAATGCGCTGGCCCTTTTTCCCCTTGTAGCTCTTGCTGATCCGCTCGATCAATATCGGATTCATGCATTCCCTCTCACCGGTTGTCATCTTTGATCGGGATTGGCGAACTGGCTGGTCGTACGAACCCGGCCATCGTTGTCGAGATAGAACTCTCCGCCGTAGGGGTCCCGCGGTAACACTTTAATCAGACCGGATGCGACCAGATCGGAAACCTGTGCAGGGTTCCCGCCCTTCGCCTGCCGATAAGCCAAAACCGCCTGCTCGATCGTATCGACCGCCTGCAAAGCCTCTTTCCGAACCTGATAGGTCTTTATTACAGCGGCATTCTTTTCCCTGGCAATCATCCCATCAAGGAAGGACAGCGCCATGCTTGTACGGCTCGATTCGTACAGGTAGCGACTGGCCAGTTTGGTTCGCAAGGTATCACCGGAGAGTTCAGCCGATCTCTGCATATATTTAGCTGCCGCAGCATAATCCTTGAGGAAATAGGCAGAATTGAATCCGGCGTAAAAGGGGAGCCAATGGTCCCAGGTGCGGAACTGCATGCCGCGCTCGAGCAGCATGTTCACTTCCTTGACCCTCCCCAACTCCCAGGTGAAAGCGGCTTGAGCAAAATAATAGGCATCCTGATTGTACGGATCGAGTTCGGACACGGTCGAAAGCATCCTGAACATATTCATATATTCAGGACGAATAATGATGTTTTTCTGCCACTTGTCGACCAGGGTCCCATAATAGAAAAGGAGGTTAACCACCGACATCTCCGCCACCAAGGGGGAAAACTCCCCGCTTACGAGGCGGATCACCCTGGCATGCGGCTGATACCCGAGCTTCACCTCGATCGGCCGTTCCTTCATCTGCCCGATAAAGCCAGGAAGGAGGCACAAATAGGCAAGCACGAGCGTAACGAGGGCCAGGCGACCTTTCATCCGAGAACCCGTCGGTTAAATGTGAGCACTGCCAGGACAAGGATCATGGCAACATAGAGCGTACCGTAGCCGACAGACCAGGCAATCTGCTCAAAGGGGATCGGCAGGGCATAGACCGCCTGCACCTTATAGTTGAAGGCGGCCAGATTCGGCAACAGACAGTAGACTGATTTGATGATGACAATTACCAGCGGATGCATTGCGCGGACGAACTCCCCGGTCACATACTCGTAAACCTCCTGCGATGCACTCCCGCACAGGTAGAGAACCACGGAGCCGAAAAAAGGGAGGTAAAAGGAGGTACTGATCGACGAGAGGAGCAGGGCCATAGCGGCAATGAGCATGCTCTTGGCGATATCTCCACACAAAGCCACAACGAGATTTCCCCAGAGAATCGGCTGATCCGAGGGGTAACTGGCAGCGGCCACGGATATCAGGGGGATCGAGCAGATGCCGAGGAGAATGCCGGTCCCGAGGAGAAAGATAGCAATGGCGGCAAACTTGGCCAGAACATAAGTCGTACGGCTTAAAGGAAGGGTCAGCACCGAAGTGGTGTGGCGCTGTTCAACATCTCGCCAGATCGATGATGAGCCAAGCAGAATTGCCATGACCAGCAGAAAGAAGGAGATGCCGGAGAGGGCCAGCGAGATAGCCAACTCCTGTACCTGGCGCATGGAAAAGCTGCTGATTGCAGGGACCAGCAGAAGTCCGACAACAACGGCCCCCAATATCGCATGGAGGATACGATCCCTCAGGATCGTCTTGAGATTAACCTGGATGAGGACGGCGAATTTGGACATTGCAAAACCTGTCGAGAAGAATAACAAACGGCCGGCAAACACACTGCTTGCCGGCCGTGGAATCAAGACTGACGAACGTTACATGGGAGTCCAGGTACCGTCGGGGAAGGCCACTTCCGTGTTCGAATCGGCCGGCTCAGCAAAAGCCGCAACGGTTGTATCCATGAAGTAAATCTTGGTGGAATCGTAACCGGTACCGTATGCCTTGGTGCCGTTCATATGAATGGTGTCCAGGGCATAGCCGCCAGTCCCTGTGGTCCAGCCCCAGAAGACCCCTTTGGAAGCCCGGGCTATCGACTGCGCAGTCGGAGCCGTGGCATTCAGACCCAGGCCACCCGTGCCGGTCGTATCCGAGGTGCCGCTTGCGGCCGCTGCTGCCAATGCACTCCCGGTTGCCACGTACAGAAGCAGAAGAGTAATTGCGATGATTTTTTTCATACCATATCTCCTTATCATTGAGTTATTAAGGGCCAGCGCTGTCAACAAACCTTAAGGAATGTCGCCATCCAACGCGGTGGGATACGACTGGTTGTCGGCCATATAGGCTTCCATGCCGGTCTTGGCGTTCTTCAGGTCGCTCTGAGCGGCGCTGTTGTAGGCCTTCTGCCGATAGGCGGCGAACTGCGGGATGGCGATGGCCGCCAGGATGCCGATGATCGCGACGACGATCAGCAGCTCGATCAGGGTGAAACCCTTTTCGCCTTTACGAAACTTCTTAAGCATAATCAGTCTCCTTTCTGGGTAGACACGCACCCGGCCAGATGCCGGGCATGAATTGTTTGTCATATGAATTTAGCAAGCGATGTGCCAAACGCAAACCATCAGATGCTCCACGTAAAAACAAGAGGTTGCGGATCTTTCCGCGCGCGTCATCGCGAACTGTTTCATTCACCGGCGACCAGCAAGGGCAAAGCCGGTGACAAAAATGGGCACAGAGGCGGTTGCTGGTTGCTGGGGGCGGGCGGGAAAAACCCCCTCCGGCCTGCGGCCAACTCCGGGCGAGGTAACCTCGCCCCTACAACGGCATGACCCCTCCGGCCTTCGGCCACCTCCCCTACTTTGCAGGGGAGGCTGATCCCTTTTGCAAAACAGGGGGTCACTCTTCCTCGTTTTCGTCGCCGTAACCAAATTTTGCGAGACGGTAACGAATGGAGCGGAAGGTGATGCCGAGGAGTTCGGCGGCGGCCTTGCGGATGCCGTTGGTGCGGGCCAGCGCCTTGAGGAGGATCTCCTTTTCGATCTCGCCGAGGTAGGCGTCGAGGTCCATGCCGGCTTCAGGGATGTCGGTGAGCGGCGACACCCCGCCGGCCACACCCGTGAGCAGGTTGGGCGGCAGGCACTCGAGGGTGATTTTTCCCTCGTGACCGAGGACCGTGGCGCGCTCGATAACGTTTTCCAACTCGCGGATGTTGCCCGGCCAGTGGTAGTCGATCAGGCGGCGCATGGCATCCTCGGCCACCTGCACCCCCTTGTGCCCGGTAAACCGCTCCCAGAACCAGTCGATCAGCATCGGGATGTCTTCGCGCCGGCTGCGCAGCGCGGGGAGGTCGATGCGGATGACATTGAAGCGGTAGTAGAGATCCTCGCGGAAGCTGCCATTGCTGACAGCTTCCTCGAGACGGCGGTTGGTGGCGGCAATAACCCGCACGTCAACCTGAACCGCCTTGTTGCCGCCGACCCGGCGGAATTCATTTTCCTGCAAAACGCGCAACAGCTTGACCTGCATCATCGTCGGCAGTTCGCCGATCTCGTCGAGAAAAATGGTGCCGCCGCCGGCGGTTTCGAAAAGGCCGGGCTTCTGGCTGATCGCCCCGGTGAATGAACCTTTCTCATGGCCGAAAAGTTCACTCTCCAGCAGGTTTTCCGGAATCGCCCCGCAATTGATCGGCACGAACGGTTGCTCGCGACGGTCGCTCTGGTAGTGGATGGCGCGCGCCACCAATTCCTTGCCGGTGCCACTCTCGCCGGTGATCAGCACCTTGACCGGGCTGACCGCGACCTTGCGGATCAGGGTGATGACATCGTGCATCGCCTTGGATTTGCCGATCAGACCTTCGAAAGAGTAGCGTTTGCCGAGTTCCTCCTTGAGGGCGAGGTTTTCCTGGCGCAACTCGCGGCGCTCCAGGGCATTTTTGACAATGAGGCGGATTTCCTCGTTCTGGAACGGCTTGGTGATGTAATCGTAGGCGCCCTGCTTCATCGCCTCGACCGCCTCTTCGGTGGTGGAAAAGGCGGTCACCATCAGCACCACGGTTTCCGGGGAACGTTCCTTGATATGCCTGAGCAGTTCCAGCCCGCTCATGCGCGGCATCTTGATATCGGAGATCACCAGGTCGTAGGCATGATCGCGCAGATGAGCTGCAGCCTGGGCACCGTCAACGGCGGTATCGACCTGGTAGCCTTCGCGGTGCAGCATGATGCTGAGAAACTCGCGGAGGCTTTCTTCGTCGTCGACGATCAGGATGCGGTGCTGTTTTTGTTCGGTGGGCATAACTCCAGTAACTCCTTGCTGTATTCCATAACCCCTCCGCCCTTCGGGCACCTCCCCTACTTCGCAGGGGAGGCAAGTCCCCCTTGCGGAGCAGGGGGGATGTCATGCTTGCATGACAGGGGGGTCAAATACATTTCTGCCGGCATTCTTCCGGTAGTTCGACGATGAAACAGGCTCCGCCCAAGTCGGATGGCTCGACGTAAATGTGGCCGCGATGCGCCTCGATGTTGGCATAGACGTTGGCCAGGCCAAGCCCTGTGCCACGATCCTTGGTGGTGAAAAACGGGTCGAAGATCCGGTCTCTGGCTTCAGGGTTGATCCCGACACCGGAATCCTCGACCATGATTTCGCCCGAGACGGCATTGACGCTGATCCGGATCGTGCCATTGGATGCAACAGCTTCCACAGCATTGATCAGCAGGTCCCAAATAGCCTGGCGCAGTTTCTGACGATCGACCAGCAGAACCACCGGCGCGGCATACAGGCTTTCGAATTGCACGCCGTCCGCCTGTCCACCGGCCTGCAGCAGGTCGATAAGTTCATCAAAAAGCACGGCGACGTCGACACATTCCGGCTGCAGGGGCGATGGCCGGGCAAAGTTGAGAAAATCGCTGAGCAGGAGATTGAGCCGGTCGACTTCCCTGATGACGATCCCCATCAGCCGCCGGTTCTCCTCGTCAATGCCTGGATCTTCCCTGAGCAACTGCACCGAGCCGCTGATCGATGCCAGCGGATTGCGGATCTCGTGGGCCAGTCCCGAGGCGAGCCGGCCCACCGCAGCCAGCCGGTCGGCCCGCCTGAGCTGTTCTTCCAGCACCTTCACCTCGGTCAGATCCTGAAACGCCACCAGCAAACCGAGGGCGCGCTCCTGCGGATCGCGGACGTGACTGGCCGAGTAACCAAGGATCAGCTCATCCCCCTGCCTGGTCTTGACTTTAACCTCGCCGCGCTGCAGCGAAAAATTCGGGGTGTGGTCAATCCGGGCAAACGCCGGGAAAAACACCTCCACAGGGCGGTTGTAGACCTCCTCCAGCCGAAAACCGGAGATTCGGGCCGCCGCCTGATTGAACGAGCGAATCCGCCCCTCCGGGTTGACCACCATCAGCCCACTGGTGATATTGGTCAGGATCGCCCGGTTGAGTTCTTCCAGTTCGCCGTAATCGATGTCGCGCTGCTCGCGGGCGGCCTCGCTGCGACGCAGCCGCTCCGCAAGGTAGCCGCCGAGCAGGGCTGTAAGGAAAAAGGCGCCGACGTGGATGAATACGGCGTAAAAAACATCGGGGGCCTGTACGCTGGCCGGAAAATTCTGTCCGCCGAAGAGTGGCAGGTAACGGTAATACTGAAGATCGAGGAGACTGCCGTAAAGGATTGCCGCTGCCGAAGCAACGACCAGTAATTGTGAACGTGGGAGGAATACGCTGGCGGCCACGATGACCAGGATAAAGAGGAAGGCATAGAGGCTGTCGACTCCCCCGGTGAGATAGAGAACCGCCAGAGCGAAGAGCAGATCCCAGGTCAGCTGGGCATGGACAAAGCGCAGAACTTGCCGGAACCGGGAGAGAAACAGCGCCGACAGGATGGTCTGCAGGCTGGCGATGATTACAAGGCCGCCGAGCCAGGGGACCAGCGCCGGTGATGCCCCGTAACTACTGCGCAGATGATAGACGATGGCGCCGCCGAGAAAAAAGACGACGACTGCCAGCCGGATACCGAGATACCAGGCCAGCAGTCGTCGGATTTGTGTGTCGCTGGCTGACGGTGGCGAAAGGCTGCCCATGAACGGCCGCTAGCCGCCGACCGCCCCGGCCAGTTTGAAGATCGGCAGGTACATGGCGACGACCAGGCCGCCGACGGTGGTGCCGAGGAACAGCATGAGCAGCGGCTCCATCATCGCCGTCAGGTTGCCGACCGCATCGTCGACCTCGTCGTCGTAAAAGTCGGCGATCTTGTTGAGCATGGTGTCGATGGCGCCGGATGATTCACCAACCGCAATCATCTGGCAGACCATCGGCGGAAAAACCCCCGACTGCTCCATCGGTTCGGCGATGGTCTTCCCTTCACTGATGCTTTGGCGCACTTTGTAAACGGCATTTTCGACGATCTTGTTGCCGGCGGTCTTGGCGACGATTTCGAGACCGTCGAGGATCGGTACACCGGAGGAGATCATGGTGCCGAGGGTCCGGCTGAACTTGGCAACCGCGACCTTGCGGATCAGGGGCCCCATGACCGGCAGTCTCAGGAAGATCGCATCCATCTGCAACCGGCCGGCGGGAGTCGCGTAGTACCGCTTGAACAACGCACTGCCCACAAAAAAGGCCCCGATGAAGACCAGGATGTAGCGCTGGATCATGTTGCTCAGGAAGATGACGAACTGGGTCGGACCGGGGAGCTCGCCGCCAAAATCCTTGAACATCTTCTCGAAGGAGGGGATGACGAAAATCAGGATGACGGCGATGACCACGACGGCAATGCCGATAATGGTCGTCGGGTAGGTCATGGCACTCTTGACCTTTTTCTTCAGTTTCATGGCCTTTTCGATATAGGCGGCCAACCGGTTGAGGATGGTGTCGAGGATACCGCCGATCTCGCCGGCGGCGACCAGGTTGACATAAAGTTCGTCAAAAGCCTTGGGGTGCTTCTTCAGGGCATCGGCAAAGGTCGAGCCGGACTCGACATCCTCCTTGACCTTGATCAGCATCTTCTGAAAGGCCTTGTTCTCCTGCTGCTTGCCAAGGATGTCGAGGCACTGCACCAGTGGCAGACCAGCGTCGATCATGGTGGCGAACTGGCGGGTGAAGACCACCAGGTCCTTGGTGGTAACTTTGCCGCCGCCGAAACCGGGGAGCTTGATTTCCAGCGCCTTGCCGCGTTCCTTGACGTTGCCGGGCTGAATCCCCTGACGACGAAGTTGGGAAAAGACGGCTTCCGCATTGGGGGCTTCCATCTCCCCCTTGAGCGTCTGTCCGGACCGCGTGACACCTTCCCAGGCAAATTTAGCCATGAGCAACCTCGTTGGTTATGTAGGGGCGCATTGCATGCGCCCGTGGGAAACGCGCGATAAAATCCGGGCGCACGGCAGTGCGCCCCGACACAAACCCTTACCGTTTTTGAGCGCCGGTAGTGATGCCGCGGCGCAGGACGGCCTGCGGGTTGGCGACCATCTCCTTGAGTTCCTCGGTGTCGGGCGACCGGGACATGGCGTCTTCCAGGGAGATGACCTGCTTGTGATAGAGGCTGAACAGACACTGGTTCATGGTCTGCATGCCGTACTTGTCCTGCCCCATCTGCATTTGCGAATAGAGCTGATGGACCTTGTCGTCGCGGATCAGGGCGCGGATCGCGGTGTTGGGGACCATGATCTCCAGGGCCAGCACCCGTCCCTTGCCGTCACGCTTGCGGAGCAGCGTCTGCGACAGTACCCCCTCGAGGACAAAGGCAAGCTGGGTCCGCACCTGCTGCTGCTGGTTGGTCGGGAAGACGTCGATGATGCGGTTGATGGTCTGCACCGCCGAGTTGGTGTGCAAAGTGGCAAAGCACAAGTGACCGGTTTCGGCGATGGTCAGCGCCGCTTCGATTGTTTCCAGGTCACGCAACTCGCCGAGGAGAACAATGTCGGGATCCTGGCGGAGAATGTACTTGAGGGCGTTCTTGAAGGAATAGGTATCGGAACCGACCTCGCGCTGGTTGACCACGCACGACTTGTGGGGGTGGAGGTACTCGATCGGATCCTCGATGGTGATGATATGTTCATGACGATCCGTGTTGATCTTGTCGATGATCGAGGCCAGGGTCGTTGACTTCCCCGACCCGGTCGGACCGGTGACCAGGACCAGGCCGTTGGTCTTGCGGGAAATATCAGTGACTACCGGCGGCAGGCCGAGTTCGTCGAAGGAAAGGAATTTGTAGGGGATCAGACGGAAGACGCCGCCCAGGGCCCCTCGCTGCATGAAGATGTTGCCGCGGAAACGCGCCAGCCCTTTGACACCGAACGAGAAGTCGAGTTCGTTGTTCTCTTCGAACTTGCGCTTCTGCAACTCGGTGAGAATGCTGTAGCAGATGTGCTTGGTGTCGGCAGGCAGCAACTGACGCATCTTGACCGGCGTCATGTGGCCGTTGACACGGATCTGCGGCGGCGTGCCGGTGGTGATGTGCAGGTCGGAAGCGCCGGCCTGGACCATCATGTGCAGCAACTGTTGAATGGAGAAATTTTCGGTGGCGGGTGCGGCGGGCGTTTCGACCATAGCGGTTCCCTTGTCATTTCCGTAGGGGCGGGTTTCAAACCCGCCCGGGGCAGGTCACAGACCTGCCCCTACATAAAGGGACAGTCCCCATACGGGGACAGTCCCTGGTTGCCTCTAATCATCGGCGATAGTGCAGCGCAGCACTTCCTCGAGGGAAGTGACGCCCTCGAGCATTTTGGTCAGTCCGGACTGACGCATGGTCTTGACCCCCAGGCGCATCGATTCGCGCTTGATCTCGGCGGTGTTGGCACCAGAGAGGATCATCTCGCGCAAATCCTCGAACATCGGCATGATCTGATAAAAACCGACCCGCCCTTTGTAGCCGGAGCCGCTGCAGGTCGGGCAGCCCTCCCCCTTGTAGCAGACGGCACCTTCAAGCTCCTCCTCCTTGACCCCGGCCTGGATCAGCACCTCCTTGGGAACCTCCTCCGGCACCTTGCATTCCGGACAGCAGCGCCTGGCGAGGCGCTGGGCGGTGATCAGGTTGACTGCCGAAGCCACCAGGAACGGCTCGATCCCCATATTGAGCAGGCGGTTGACGGTGGCGGGGGCATCGTTGGTATGCAGGGTGGAGAGCACCAGGTGGCCGGTAAGAGCGGCCTTGACGCCGATCTCGGCGGTTTCGAAATCGCGGATCTCGCCGATCATGATGATGTCCGGATCCTGACGCAGAAAGGCACGCAGGGCGGAGGCAAAGTTGAGACCGATCTCCTCGTGCATCTGCACCTGGTTGATGCCGGCGAAGTTGAACTCGACCGGATCCTCGGCGGTGGAGATGTTTTCAGTGACCTTGTTCAGTTCAGCCAGCGCCGAATAGAGAGAAACCGTTTTCCCCGAACCGGTCGGGCCGGTCACCAGGACCATGCCGAACGGTTTGTGGATCGCCTCCTTGAACCACTTGAGTGCCTGCGGCTCGTAGCCGAGCTTGGTCATGTCGAGTTGCAGGTTGGACTTGTCGAGAAGACGCATGACCACCTTCTCGCCAAACAGGGTCGGTAGACAATTGACCCGATAGTCCATGTCGTTGCCGCCGGGGAGCTTGATCTTGATGCGGCCGTCCTGCGGCAGGCGACGTTCGGAGATATCCATCTCCGACATGATCTTGATGCGCGAGGTGATGGCATTTTTCAGCTTCATCGGCGGCTTCATCACCTCATGAAGCACTCCGTCGATGCGGTAGCGGACACGGAACGATTTTTCGTAGGGTTCGATATGGATGTCGGAAGCGCGCTTCTTGATGGCATCGGTGAGGATCAGGTTGACCAGCTTGACAACCGGAGCGTCTTCCGTGGCCTTTTCCAGCGCACCAACGTCGATCTGCTCGTCCTCGTCAACCACCTCGAGATCGATGTCCTCCAGGTTGCCCATGACATCGTCGAAGGAAGCGCTCTGGTCGTAATACTTGTCGATCGACGCCTTGATGCTCGCCTCGGCCGCCACCACGACTTCGACGTTGTAGCCGGTCATAAACTTGATGTCGTCGATGGCGAAGATGTTCGACGGGTCGGCCATGGCGACGATCAGCGTGGAGCCGGCGCGGTTGACCGGAACCAGCTGGTATTTCTGGGCGACCTCGGGGGAAACCAGCTTGATGACGTTCTGATCGATTTCAAACTCGCTGAGATTGATCGAAGGGACACCATACTGACGGGAGAGGAAAGCGGCCAGATCCTCTTCCTTGAGATAGCCGAGCTTGACCAGACTGGCGCCGAGCCGCCCACCGCTGGCGCGTTGCTCCTCGAGCGCCTTGGCGAGTTGCTTCTCGTCGATCAACTTGTTGCGAACCAGGAGTTCGCCGAGTCGGTTGGTGGCCATGAAAAGTTCTAGATCCCCCTCGGGTCAATATAAACCGTCGTATTGTAGCCAATCGCAGGCTGGTCTGTCAAGCGCAACCGGCTACCGACGGATCCCGTAACTGACCGAAATCAGATGTTTATTTTTCACTGCCACGCCGCTCGAGGGCGGCCCGCATCACTCCTGCCGGTGCCGGCACCGAAAACCAGAGACGGAACGCCTCCTCCCCCTGGCCGGCCAGCATGCCAAGGCCATCGGCGGCCGCGAGTCCGGCGCTTCTCGCCGCAGCGACCAGCGGCGTCGGCCCGCAACCGTAGACCATGTCGTAAACCGCACCGCCCGGGCACACGCAGCGTTCGATCGGCAATGCGAAAACCTCACCTTTTAACCCAATCGCCGAACTGTTTATCACCAGGTCAACCCCATTCTCCAGGAGGGCAGCGAGGCCGGGTTCCAGGGGATATGCAGCAAAAGCCGTGCCCTCCAGCTTCGGCGCCAGTTCCATGACCAGTTTCTCCGCCCGCGCGGGGGTCCGGTTGGCCACTCCCACCCAGGCGGCACCAGCACCGGACAGGGATACAAGCGCGGCCCGCGCGGCGCCGCCGGCACCGAGAACAAGAATCCGTTTCCCCCGCACATCGAGGCCCAAGTCTTCGCGAATGGCCCGCAGCAGCCCCAAACCGTCGGTGTTGCAGCCGAGCAGCCGGCCGTCCCGGTGAACGATGGTATTGACCGCCCCGATCAGCGCGGCCATCGGATCGAGATCATCGACCAGGCAACAGGCAGCTTCCTTATGCGGGATGGTCAGATTGACACCGGTCAGGCCAAGGGCACGGACGGCACGGATGGCGTCACGCAACTGTGCCGGAGTGACATGAAACGGCACATAAACCGCGTCAATTCCCGCAGCCTGCAAGGCAGCATTCTGCATCAAGGGTGAGAGCGAATGGACGACCGGATCGCCGAAGATGCCGACAATGCGGGTGCTGCCGGTGATAGGCATGGCTGGACTCCATTGAAATTTGCGCTACTTGATCCCCTCATCCGCCCCTTTGGGGCACCTTCTCCCTAAGGGAGAAGGCACTCTCAACCCCTTCTGCTGTTCTTCCTATTACGGAGAATCCCCTCTCCCACCGGGAGAGGGTGGCCGCAGGCCGGGTGAGGGGGACGCTACCCCGCAGTCAAAGGTTTCCTTGTAAACCAGCACTCTGGTCGCGGCGAGAACGGCGCGGGCGCGGGCAATGTCGTCGCGGATAACGGCCTGCAATGCCGCGGCTGACGGGAAGTTCTGTTCGTCGCGCAGTCGCTCGACA
>JAMPXI010000003.1 GCA_023701265.1 Desulfuromonadales bacterium
AACGCGCATTCGACGATTTCCGCGCCGAGCCCCTCGACCAGCTTGACGACCGCCGCCACCGTCCCCCCGGTTGCCAGCAGGTCATCGGCGATGAGCACCCGGTCGCCGGGTTTGAAGGCATCTTCATGGATCTCCAGGGAGTCGGTCCCGTATTCCAGGGCATAGCTGACTTTGCGGGTCTTGTAGGGGAGCTTGCCGGGCTTGCGGACCAGGGTGATCCCCGCGCCGAGTTTGTAGGCCAGCGCCGAACCGAGCACAAAGCCACGCGCCTCGACTCCGACGATCTGGTCGATGTGCCGACCGACATAGCGATGGGCAATCAGGTCGACCATCCGGTGGAAGTTGCGGCCGTCCGAAAGCAGCGTCGTGATATCCTTGAAGATGATGCCTTTCTTGGGGAAATCGGGGATATCCCGTATGCTGTTCTTAAGTTCATCCACGGCCGCGCTCCCTTTTCTCTTCGTCACTGATGATCTGCTGCATCTTCTGCAGGGCCTTCGATTCAATCTGCCGGATCCGTTCCCTGGTCACCCCCGAAGATTGACCGATGATATCCAGCGTTTGCGGACTCATATCGTCCAGGCCGAAGCGGCGCTTCAGGATCTTCAATTCATGATCGCTCAGGGCTTCCCTGATCCGGTTGAGGATCCGGGTTTCCGATGCGTTGAGGTGATCGTGGTCATCCTTGTCGGCCGTTGAAAACAACTCGCGGATCGGCCGGTATTTGTTGCGCCACTCGGACAACTCGGCCGGGTTGACCGAACTGGTGTCCTCGATCGTGTCCATCAGGCTGTAATCGTTGTTTTCCCCCATGGGGTGCTCGAAGGAGTAGGTGCGCTTGAGCAGAACCATCAGGCGGCGCACATAGGCGGCATCGACCCCCATGGCGTCAGCCACTTCCTTGACCTGGGGCTCGCGATTGTGTTCGTGGAGGAGATTGCGGGTCACCTTGACCAGCCGGTTGATGTCGTCGGAAACGTGTACCGGCAGACGAATGGTGCGGCTTTGATTGACCAGGGCGCGCTCAATCGACTGCCGGATCCACCAGGTCGCATAGGTCGAGAAGCGGCATTCCTTGCTGAGCTTGAAACGCTCGACCGCCTTGATGAGACCGAGATTCCCTTCTTCGATCAGGTCCAGAAAGGGCAGCCCCCGGTTCATATAGCGCTTGGCGATCTTGACCACCAGGCGCAGGTTGGATTCGATCATCCGATCACGGGCGGCCATATCCCCCTGATCGATGCGGCGGGCCAGTTCGCGCTCCTCTTCGGCTGTCAGCAGGCTGGTTTTCTGGATATCCCGAAGATAAAGCTTGATGGCATCACGAGCATGGTCTTCCTGTTCGCGGGCCTCTTCCAGCGGGTTATCGGCGTCATCATCAAGCTCTTCTTCTTCGGCCTCGGCCGCCGCGTCGAAATCAGGTTCATCATCGTTGATCTCCTCCGGATCGCCTTCACTGGAAAGCTCCGGGGATTCGACTTCCTCTTCATCGATTTCGACGCGATCATCTTCGTTGTGCATATCATCCATGTCTATCCGGTCTCCGGTACCCGACCCGCAGGGTGCTTCGAGTCTAAGGGAGCCACCTGGTCATGGCAAGTAAAAAATCGGGTTGGCGGCCGTCTTGCCTTTTCGAATTTCGAAGTGAAGTCGGGGGCTTTTGCCTCCTGACGGGGCACCGCTCAGGGCAATCCTGTCGCCCTGCCCGACGAAGCTGTCAACCGCGACCAGGTTCTTGGCATTGAACCCGTAAACGGTGAAATAGTTGTCGGCATGTTCAAGGATGATCAGGTTGCCGTAGCCGCGAATGCCATTGCCGCTATAGATCACCTTGCCGGCGGCCGCGGCAGTCACCGGCGTGCCCTGCGGGACGGCAATCTCGACCCCCTTGCTCGATTTACCCTCGACCGTGCCGAATTCAGTCACCAGCTGGCCCCGAACCGGCCAGATGAAGGTGCCGGGCGCAGGGCGCGGACCGGAGATCGTTTCGGCCCTGCCAACCGGTGCCGGCTTGGGCGCCGCCGGCTTTGACTTGCCGGCAACTGTCGGCGGCTTGGTCCTGACCGGTTTTTTCAGTGGTGGCGGTACAGCCGGGGCAGGCGGGGCCTTGGGGGGATCGACGGCCACCTGGCGGGTCAGCATTGCACCCGGGATATAAAGGCGCTGGCCGGCTTCCAGGCGGGTCGGATCGCTGATCCGGTTGACCTTCGCCAGGTGCGCATCGTCAACGCCATAAGCCTTGGCAATCCGATACAGCGTCTGGCCGGGTGCGACCACATGATAAATGCCGGACGGGGCACAGGCGGCTATCACCAGGCAGACTGAGGCGATCAGCCAGGCGCGGCGCACGGCGATCACTCCTCGCGCCAGCCATGATCGCCGACCAGCGGCACGAACCGGCACCCGAACAGTCGCTCCTCGCGAAAATCCCGTTCGCTCAACCGGGTCACGCGCACCAGGATCTGGCTGAGGCGATCCCCGACCGGAATGACCAGACGGCCGCCGATCGCCAGCTGAGCCCGATAAGGCGGCGGTATGGACGGAGCCCCGGCGGTGACGACAATGCCGTCGAACGGAGCTTCCTCTTCCCAGCCGAACGTCCCATCGGTCACCCGGACGTTGATCCGGGCAAAGCCGCATTTGTCAAGGGTGCGGCGGGCCTGCCTGGCCAGCGCCGGGATGCGTTCCAGGGAAAAAACCTGGCGGGCCAGCAGCCCCAGGACCGCGGCCTGATAGCCCGAGCCGGTACCGATCTCGAGAACCTTGTCGCCATCCTTCAGTTGCAGCGCCTCGCTCATGACCCCGACCATGTAAGGTTGCGAAATGGTCTGGCGCTCGCCGATCGGCAGGGGAAAATCGCTGTAGGCCTGCGCGGCGAGGGCGTCCGGCACAAACAGGTGACGCGGCACGCGGAGCATCGCATCGATCACGCGCTGGTCCCTGACTCCTCGCGCAATGACCTGGTCCTCGACCATGCGGCGCCGGGCGATGGTGTAATCGGTCACCTTGGCCTCTCATTCGTATCGTCAGCTTCGCTATGCACGGTTTCGGCGTCCCAGTGCCGCAACCGTTCGAAGGCTGCATAGTTGGTCAGATCGAGGTGCAGCGGCGTGACCGAAACCCAGCCACGCTCCACGGCATGGACATCGGTACCTTCCAGATCATGGAAAGACAGCTCTCCGGCACCGATCCAGTAGTAGTTCCGGCCGCGAGGGTCGGTGTTCCGGACAACGGCATCCGCATAGCGGCGCTTCCCCTGCCGGGTCAGTTTCATCCCGTGCGGGCGGCCGGGTGGCACATTGACATTAAGGAAGGTGTCGGCCGGCAACCCGTGGGTTTTGACCATGGTCGCAAGTTTTGTCGCCCACCGGCCGCCAAAGAGGAAATCCGCCTCGGCAAACCGGTCGGCCGCAAGCGACACGGCCACCGCCGGCACCCCCATCAGGGTCGCTTCCATGGCGGCGGCAACCGTTCCGGAATAGGTCAGGTCGTCGCCGAGGTTGGCTCCCTGGTTGATCCCGGAAACGACCAGGTCCGGAGCAGCCTTGAGCAAACCGTGGATACCGAGATTGACACAGTCCGTAGGCGTGCCGTCAACGGCCCACCAGTCGGCGGCGTGCTCCGTGGCCCGCAAGGGAGAATGCAGCGTCAGCGCATGGCTGATGGCGCTCCGTTCGCGGTCCGGAGCAACCACCACCACCTGGCCGAGAGCCTTCAGCGCCTGGGTTAAAACGCGCAGACCGGGTGAGTGGATGCCATCATCGTTGGTGACCAGAATCAGCACGGAAGCGACCGGGAAACAGCAACGCGCCGCTTACGGCGCGTTCGAGAGGGATGCATGCAGACGCGACAGATCGCGCCGCAACTCTTCCAGCAGACGCCGATCGATGCCGCTGCCAAGCGGCAGGGCCATCTGCCCGTCATCCGCCACCGGGGGAGGAGGAACCGCCACCGGCAGGGGGGCCGCTGCTTGCACCGGAACAGCCGGTTCCACAGGTTGGACGGGCGGTTTCCGCCGCAGCAGCTTGCGTGCCCCGGCGATGGTGTAGCCCTGATTGTAGAGAAGGTCTTTGAGGCGCAGGATCAACTCGACGTCACGCTGGCGATACAACCGCTGCTGATGCCGATTTTTGGTCGGGTGAATGCTGCCGATTTCGGTTTCCCAATAACGCAGGACATGGGGTTTGACCCCAGTGAGTTCGGCGACTTCGCCGATTTTGAAATAAAGCTTGTCGGGGATCTGCAGATCCATGCGTCTTGATCCGGCCTTCCTCGCAACGCTTGCAACCGCCTGATGGCCGGGTGGGGAGTTTAGGGCTCTCCCTCCAAGTCGTTGATCGACGACTTGAGGACCTGGCTTGGCTTGAAGGTCAGGATGCGCCGCGAGCAGATCTCGATTTCATCCCCGGTTTGAGGATTGCGCCCGCGCCGGGTCGACTTGTCCTTGACCACGAAATTGCCGAAACCGGCAATTTTAATCTTTTCACCGCGTTCCAGGGTGATTTTCATGAGATCAAAGACCATTTCGACAATCTCAGCCGATTCCTTCTTGGAAAAACCGGTCTTGAGATAAACATTTTCGACAAGGTCCGCCTTGGTCATGGAAAACCACCTCCAAAAGATATCTACCTGAATTTTCGAGTTTTTATAGCACAGGCCGGAATCGCTGAGCAACAACTTTTTTCAGCGCAATTCGGCTCCGAGCGACTTTTGCAGTGCCTGCACCAGTTTACCATGCAGTCCCTGAACGATTTCATCGGTCAGGGTTCGGTCAAGCGCACGGTAACGAGCCCTGATCGCCAGGCTTTTCTTGCCGGGGGGGAGCGACGGACCGCGGTAAACGTCGAACAGGACTATGTTTTCCAGATCCTTCAGGCGGACCTGCCGCAAGGCATCGAGCACCTGCTGCGCGGAAACCTCTTCATCGATCAGGAGCGCACTGTCGCGTTCGACGTCCGGGTAGCGGGACAAGGGGCGGAAGCCGGGATGCCGGCCGGCCGCGGCAAACAGGGCCTCGGCATCGAGGTCCAGCAGATAGACCGGCTGGGGAATATCGAAGGTGCGCAGCACTTCGGGATGGATTTCGCCAAGGGTGCCAAGACGCGTGCCGCCGGCATCGGCTGCACACGATTTACCCGGGTGATAAAACAGCTCCCCATGCTCGGCCGGCCAACGGGCCTCGCCGATATTGAGACCGACGAGCAAATCTTCGACCACCCCCTTGATATCGAAGAAATCGCATTCCGCGGGCTGCTGTGCCCACCCTTCCGGTTCGCGGCGACCGCTCAGCAATGCCGTCAGGCGCAAGCGCTCCCGGGGCAGTTCCTCGCCGGCGACCGGGTGAAACACCGGGCGCAGCTCGAACAGCGCCAGGTCACCGGTCCGGTAGGCGATATTGCGGGCCGCCGTTTCGAGCAGGCTGGGCACCAGCGTGGTGCGCATGACCGCCTGATCTTCCGTCAGCGGGTTGAGGAGCTGCACGCTCTGCCGGCGCGGATCGTCGGCCGCAAGCCCCAGGCGCTCAACGGAGGCCGCCGCGACAAAGGAGTAATTGATGACCTCGGCAAACCCCAGCCCGGCCATGCGCTCGCAGAGCAAACGCTCGAGCTGCAGGTGACGGGGGAGCGGCTGACTGTTCAGCGTGCTGGTCGGCATGGTGGCCGGAATGCGCTCATAACCGATCAGCCTTGCCACCTCTTCGACGAGATCGATCTCCCGCTCGATATCGGGCCGGAAGTGCGGAACCTCGACCAGCAGGGCGCCATCGCGCCGATCGAGCACGAAATCGCTGACCAGGCCGATCCCTTTCAGCACCCGCTGGATTTCGCTGGCATCGATCTCAACGCCGAGCTGCTGGCTGGTTTTCTGGGCGGAGATGACCAGCTGCCGTTTGGGCAATGGACTCGGATAGGCATCGATCATCCCCGCTGCCGCCCTGCCGCCGGCCAGTTCCACGATCAGGGCCGCGGCCCGGTCGAGAGCAAGCGGCACCATGTCGATATCGGCGCCACGCTCGAAACGATGCGAGGACTCGGTGTGCAGGCCGAGGCGCTTGCTGGTGCGGCGGATCGTCCCGGGATTGAAGTAGGCGCTTTCCAGCAGGATGTCGACGGTCTCCGGGCGGACTTCGGAATTCTCCCCCCCCATGATCCCGGCGAGGGCGACCGGCCCTTCGCCGTCGCAGATTACCAGGTCATCGGCCAGCAGGGTTCGCACCTGGCCGTCGAGCGTGGTGAAGCGGTCGCCGTCATGCGCACGCCGCACCACGATGCGCCGGTCGCGCAGGAAGTGGAAATCGAAGGCATGCAGCGGATGCCCAAGCTCCATCATGACAAAATTGGTGACGTCGACCACGTTGTTGATCGAGCGCATGCCCACGGCTTCGAGTCTGCGCGCCAGCCACGCCGGTGACGGCGCGATCGTGACCCCTTCGATCAGCCGCGCCGCATAACGAGGGCAAAGATCGGAGTCAAGGATCGTCACCGAGCTCTTGCCGGCGGCGGCGTCCCCGGCTTCGACCAGGTGCGGCACCGGCAGCCGCAGGGCGGCCCCGGTCATGCCGGCGATTTCGCGCGCCACCCCGACGACGCTGAGACAGTCGGGCCGGTTCGGTGTCAAACCAAGCTCGTAGCGCACATCCTTGAGGCCAAGCGCGACAAATACCGGAATCCCCAACTCCAGTCCCGGCGGGAGGATCAGAATCCCCTCGGAACTGCTGGCCAGGCCAAGCTCCGTCAACGAGCAGAGCATGCCGTTGGAATCCTGACCGCGGATCTTCGACTTCCTGATCTTGAGATCGCCCGGCAGCTCGGTGCCGACCTGGGCGAAGGCCACCAGGTCGCCGGCTCGGTGATTGGTCGCGCCGCAGACCACCTGCAGGGTGACGCTGTCGGTCTCCACGGTACAAAGCGTGAGCCGGTCGGCGTCAGGATGCGGCCTGACATCGGTCAGGCGGGCGACGATCACACTGTCCAGCCCCTCGCCAAGCTTCTCCATGGAGTCGACTTCCAGGCCGGCCATGGTGAGCCGATGGGCAAGCTCCTCGGGAAGGAGGTCGAACTCCACGTATTCCTTCAACCAGTTCTGGGTGACTTTCATCGGTATTCCGCCCTTAGAATTGCTTCAAAAACCGCAAGTCGTTCTCGAAGAACAGCCGCAGGTCGTTGACCCCGTACTTGAGCATGGCGATACGCTCGATCCCCATTCCGAAAGCAAACCCGGTATAGATTTCAGGGTCGTAGCCAACCGCCTTGAACACCTCGGGATCGATCATGCCGCTGCCGAGGATCTCGAGCCATCCCGAGTTCTTGCAGACCCGGCAACCGCCACCGCCGCAGATCACGCACTGGATGTCGACTTCGGCGCTCGGCTCGGTGAACGGAAAAAACGACGGCCGAAAGCGTACGCCGATGCCGGTGCCGAAATATTCATTGATGAAGGTGGTCAGCATCCCCTTGAGGTCGCCGAAAGTGACCCTGCGATCGACCAGGAATCCCTCGATCTGGTGGAACATGGGGCTGTGGGTGATATCGGAATCACGGCGATAGACCGTACCGGGCGCGACCACCCTGACCGGCGGCGCCTGGTTGAGCATGGTCCGCACCTGGACCGGCGAGGTGTGCGTGCGCAGCACCACGTCGTCCGAGACATAGAAGGTATCCTGCATGTCGCGCGCCGGGTGATCGCGCGGGATATTCAAGGCTTCGAAATTGTAGAAGTCGCGTTCGACCTCGGGACCTTCCGCCACGCCGAATCCGAGCGAGGCAAAGATGCTGACGATCTCTTCGGTGACCTGGGTGATCGGATGCCTGGAACCGCGCCGCAGGCGACGACCCGGCAGGGTCACATCGACCCGCTCGGCCGTCAGGCGCCGCTGCAGCTCGACGGCACGGAGTTCCTCGAGGCGGCTGTTGAAGAGGGTTTCGAGCCGATCCTTGACCTCGTTGGCAAGGGCGCCGACGATCGGGCGCTGCTCGGCGGGAAGGCTGCCCACCCCCTTCATGAGGGCGGTGAGCTCGCCCTTCTTGCCCAGAAAACGCGCCCGCACCTGCTGCAGATCGAGTTCGCTGCACGCTTCGCCGGCAGCATGCGCCGCGGCCTTTTCCAAGGCAGCCAGCTGATTGTTCATGACTGAAAACCCCTTCGACGGCAAAGAGCATCGCGGCGCAAAAAAAAAGAGATGGGCCTAGGCCCATCTCTTTGCGCGCCTTGACGCTTACTGAAGTCGGGCCTTGGCCTGGCCGACCACGGCACTGAAACCCGCCGGGTCCGTCACCGCGAGCTGGGCCAGGATCTTCCGATCGAGCCCGATCCCGGCCTGTTTGATCCCGAAAATCAGACGACTGTAGGAGAGTCCGTTTTCACGGGCCGCCGCGTTGATCCGGGCGATCCAGAGCGCCCGGAAATCGCGCTTGCGGACCTTGCGGTCGCGGAAGGCGTAATTGAGCGCCCGATCGACCGCTTCCGTGGCACTCCGGAAAAGCTTGCTGCGCGCGCCACGAAACCCCTTGGCCAGCTTCAACACCTTGTTGCGTCTGCGTCTTGCTTTAAATCCTCGTTTGACTCTTGGCATGGTGATGCTCCTTCTCACTTATGGTATCGGCGGGCAGAATGGCCCGCAACCGGATCTGAAGGGGGAGACAGGGCCCCTCAGTTCACGGTGGTTGAAGCAACTGGTCGTTACACGTACGGGATCAGACGACTGATGTTTTTCGCATCACTCGGATTGACGATCGTCGACTGGCGCAGGCCGCGCTTGCGCTTGGTCGTCTTCTTGGTCAGGATATGACTGGCAAAAGCCTTGTTGCGGCGGATCTTGCCGCTGCCGGTCTTGCCAAAGCGCTTGGCGGCGCCGCGGTTGGTCTTGATTTTAGGCATCTGTGTATTCTCCTTGTGCGTTTACGCTGTGCGATCTATCGACGTAAGCAGCTATTTTTTCGGGGCCAGCACCATGGTCATGAAGCGGCCGGACATACCCGGCATGCTTTCCGCCTGGCCGATGTCGGCCACTTCCGTGACCATCCGTTCGATCAGGCGCTTCCCGAACTCGGGATGAGTCACCTCGCGGCCACGGAACATGACGGTCACCTTGACCTTGTTGCCTTCTTCAAGGAAACGGCGGGCGTTCTTCACCTTGAACAGGAAGTCGTGCTCCTCGGTCTTGGGGCGCATCTTGACTTCCTTGAGTTCGACCCGGACCTGTTTTTTCTTGGCCTCGGCCGCGCGTTTGCTTTGCTGATACTTGTATTTGCCATAGTCCATGATCCGGCAGACCGGTGGCTGGGCCTCAGGGGCTACCTCGACCAGGTCGAGACCACGCTGTTCCGCCGCCGCCATTGCCTCGACGATCCCCAGAATGCCAAGCTGGCCGCCCTCGTCGTCGACGACGCGGACTTCCCTGGCACGGATCATCTCATTAATGTTGATCTTGTCCTTGACTATGGCACACCTCCTGTTTTCATCATTTTCGCGACGTTTTAGCCGGCCGGTTAATGATACTGCCGACACTCCTCGGCAATCAGCCGGGCAAAATCAGCCGGCGAAAGCGGCTCCAGGTTCTGGCCGGAACGATGTCGCGGCGCGACCGTTCCCGAGGCCACTTCCTTGTCGCCAACGACCAGCATATAGGGAACTTTTTCCATCTGGGCTTCGCGAATCTTGAAGCTCAGCTTCTCATTGCGCAAATCGACCTGGACCCGGACCCCTTCACGGCGCAAAAGGTCACAGACCTCCTGCGCGTAAGCGGCCTGGCTGTCGGTCACGTTGACGATCCTGGCCTGCACCGGCGAGATCCACAACGGGAAGTTGCCGGCAAAATGCTCGATCAGCACCCCTATAAAACGTTCAATGGCCCCCAGGATGACCCGGTGGACCATGACCGGACGGTGCCGTTCGCCATCGCTCCCGATATAGGTGAGGTCAAAGCGCTCGGGAAGCGTAAAATCGCACTGGATAGTAGCACACTGCCATTTCCTGTCAAGCGCGTCTTTCAGCTTGATGTCGATCTTCGGCCCGTAGAAAGCGCCATCGCCCTCGTTGACCTCGAAGGGCAGACCCGAATCGTTGAGCGCATTCATCAGGGCACTGGTTGCCAACTCCCAGGCTTCGTCGCTGCCGATCGACTTCTCCGGACGGGTCGAAAGCTCCATCTCGTATTCGAAGCCGAAAATCGCCATCACCTCGCGGACGAAGTTCAGGACGCCCTTGATCTCCGCATCGAGCTGCTCCGGAGCGCAGAGGATATGGGCGTCGTCCTGGGTGAAGCCGCGCACCCGCAGCAGGCCGTGCAGCACCCCGCTCTTCTCGTGACGGTGCACGGTGCCCAGTTCGAAGAAGCGCAGCGGCAGGTCGCGGTAGGAGCGCAGTTTCGATTTGTAGATCAGCATGTGCGCCAGGCAGTTCATCGGCTTGATGCCGTAGCTCTGCTCGTCGACCTCGGTGAAATACATGTTATCGCGGTAGTTGTCGAAGTGCCCGGACGTCTTCCACAACTCGGTGCGCAGGATCTGCGGCCCCATGACGATGTCGTAGCCGCGCTTGAGGTGCTCGCGCCGCTCGAAATCCTCGATGAGGGTGCGCAGCAACGCCCCTTTCGGATGCCAGATCACCAACCCCGCCCCGACCTCGTCGCTGAACGAGAAGAGGTCCAGATCGCGGCCCAGCTTGCGATGGTCGCGGCGCCTGGCCTCCTCGAGCCGTTCGAGGTAGAGGTTGAGTTCCTTCTGGTCGGCAAACGCCGTCGCATAGATGCGCTGCAGCATGGCGTTCTTCTCGTCGCCGCGCCAGTAGGCGCCGGCCACGCTGGTCAGTTTGAACGCCTTGAGCAACCCGGTCGACGGGATGTGCGGACCGCGGCACAGGTCGATGAACGATCCCTGCCGATAGATCGACACCTCGGCGGCGCCGAGATCCCTGATCAGTTCGACCTTGTAGCTTTCCCCCATCCCTGCGAAGAGCCGTATCGCCTCGTCACTGGACATGACCTGGCGTTCGATCGGCAGATCGGCCGCCGCCAACTCGGCCATCTTCTTCTCGATCCGCTCGAAATCCTCGGGGCTGAAGGTGTGGTCGGGACTGTAGAAGTCGTAGTAGAAGCCGTTCTCGATCGCCGGACCGATGGTCACCTGGACCTTCTGCCCGAACAGCTCCTTGACCGCGTGCGCCATCAGGTGCGCGGTCGAATGACGGTAAATCTCCAGCCCTTCCGGGGTATTGAGGGTAAGCAGCTGCAGCCGGCAATCGCTCTCGACGGGAAACGTCGCATCGACCAGGACATCGTCGAGGCGTGCGGCGACGGTCTGCCTGGCGAGGCGCTCGCCAATGCTCCTGGCCACCTCCAACGGGGTGGTGCCGCGGGCAACTTCCCTGACACTGCCGTCCGGCAGCGTAATCTTGAGGACAGACATGCTTTCCCCTTAAAGAAAAGAGGCATCCTGGGATGCCTCTGTGTGGCGTTCCGGGGCGGTACGGGTGGTAGGCACGGGCGGGATTGAACCGCCGACCCCTACCGTGTCAAGGTAGTGCTCTCCCACTGAGCTACGTGCCTGTATCCGTCACCCAAAATGCGGACCCTTACTTAACAGAAGGAAATATCGCCTGTCAAGCGCTATTCTCGGACCGCCGCGGCTCAACTCCGCAAACGGTGGCGCTGTTCCCATTCTAGCAGCCACCGTTTGGTCCGCAAGCCGCCGCCGCCGGAGTACCCGCCGGTCAGGCCGTGAGAGGCAACCACCCGGTGACAGGGGATGATGATCGGCAGGGGATTCGCCGCCATTACCTGGCCGACGGCGCGCGCTGCGCGCGGGGAGCCGACCCGCGCCGCCAGTTCACCGTAGCTGAGCGTCTCCCCGTAGGGGACGGCGCGCAAGGCTGCCATAACCCTGGCACTGAATTGCGGCCAGCCGGGCAGTTCGAGCGGCACGGCGAAATCCTTGCGGAAGCCGGCGAAGTATTCTGCGAGTTCCGTTGCCGCCTGCCTGAGCACCGGCTCCGGCACCCCGGTTGCCGGCAGGATCTCCGTGGCCCGCCGGGAAGCCGGCTCTTGTTCTTCGGCAAGAATGACGATGCCGGACAGGCCTTGATTGCGTGCGTGCAGACGCAAGCTGCCGATTGGCGTCACCATGACAAGTTGTGCATCAGCCGGCATCGGCACCTCCACGCAGACGTTTTGACAGTCGCTCGGTCAGAATGTGCCACCCCTGCTTGACCTCGTCGATACGACAGAGCCAGCAGCCGGCGGCATAGGCCGCGGCACCGCTGCCAACGGCAGCGAACAGCAGCGTGAAGCGTTCCCAGAATGGCCCTTTGACCTGCCAGTCGACCAGGCCGAGCAGCGCCACGACGACCAGGCACATCGCCAGCAACCCGGGAAGCAGCCGCAGCCCGAAGCCGAGCAGGCCACGCAGGTCGACCCCGCCCATCCGGCGGTTGAGCAGCCAGAGCAACACCACGGCATTGAAGATCGACGACACGGTCAGGGCCAGCGCGAGACCGTTATGCTGCATCGGCCGCATCAGCAGAACGCTGCAGATAACGCTGACCATGAGTGTCCAGAACGAAACCAGGACCGGGGTGCGCGTATCCTGCAGGGCATAGAAGGTCGGCGCCACCACCCGGCTGATACCGACGAACACCAGCCCCGGTGCATACCAGGCCAACGCCGTGGCAGACTGCGCGACATCGTGGGCCGTGAAGGCCCCGCCGAGGAAGAACAGGCTGTAAATCGCTTCGGCGCAGAAAGCCATGCCGATGGCGGCGGGAAAGGTAATCAGCAGGATCAGGGCCAGTGCAAAGCGCAACGACTCCCTGAACCCGTCCTGATCCTTGGCGGCGAGTTGGCGGCTCATGCTGGGGAGGACGGCCTGGGCCAGCGACACGACGAAGATCCCCTGGGGAAATTCGAACAGCCGCTGCCCATAGTAGAGCCAGGAAACGCTCCCCTCCTGCAGCAGCGAAGCAAACAGCCGGGTGACAACCACGTTGATCTGGTAGATGGCGACGCCGACAATCCCCGGGAGCATCAATCTGGCAATCCGCTTAACCGCCGGATGGCGGAAACGAAAATCCGGGCGGAGATCATAACCGTAGTGATAAAGCACCGGGATCTGCATCAACAGCTGAACGATGCCACCACACAGCACGCCAACCGCCAGGGCAACGATCGGCTGTGAAAAGAACGGGGTGAGCAGCAGCGCGCTGCCGATCATCGCCAGGTTGAGCAGAACCGGCGAGAGCGACGGCGAAAGAAAATGGCCGCGGACATTGAGAGCACCGGCCAGCAGGGCCAACAGGCTGACGAAGAAGATATACGGGAACATGATCCGATTGAGCTGATCGGTCAGTTCCAGCTTGCCGGGCACGTCGCTGAAACCGTAACCGATCAACTGGACCACCCAGGGCGAGGCGGCGATGCCGCCAATGGTCACCACCGCCAGGACCAGCAACAGCAGCGTCCAGCAGATGCGCAGCACTTCCCTGCTGACCTCCATCCCGTCCCGGTGATGGACTTCCGCAAAAGTCGGCACAAAGGCCGCGGTCAGCGACCCTTCGGCAAAAAAACGGCGCAGCAGATTGGGGATGGTAAAGGCGACGAAAAACGCATCGGCCGCGTAGCCGGCACCAAAGACGGCCGCGACCACCATGTCACGCACCAGCCCGGCGACCCGGCTCAAGCCGGTTGCCAGAGCCATAATCCCGGTCGCGTGCGCTATCCGTCGTTTTTCCCGCATGTGACTCTTCCAGATCCCCGAAATATTGATTATTTTTTGTTAATACGATTATTTATGACGTTAACACATCAGAATTACGCATTATTTTTAAATACATTTGTTTTATTTTATCTTGACTGTTAATTATCGGGATGTTATATAGCTTCTCTGAAAAGTCGAAACTTCGACAAAACGCATCACGGAGGGAAACACGTGGCCAACCACAAATCAGCGGAAAAACGCAACCGCCAGAACAAGATCCGCAACGCCCGCAACACCCATATCCGCTCGACCATGCGCACCTACGTCAAGAAAGTCCGCACCGCCGTGGCGGAAGGCGACCAGGAAAACGCTCAGGTTCTGCTGGAAAAAGCCGTCCCCTGCATCGACAAGGCTGCCGCCAAAGGGGTTATCCACAAGGCCACTGCCAGCCGCAAGATCAGCCGACTGGTCAAACTTGTCAACGCCCTGAGCAAAGATTGATCCAACAACCAGATCAATCGACATTCAAGGGGCCGCATTGCGGCCCCTTTATTTTTTGCCAGCCGGCGGGCCGGCGGCGCAGAGCGCGAACACCAGCCCTTCAAGCTGGGCCCGCGAGTCACCGCCCGACTTCAGGGACAGGTCAACGGCCAGGAATTTCGGGAAGGCCTCGCGCAGCTGGTCATCTGAACAATTCCTTGCCTGCACCAGCAAGCCGCTCAGGAAGTAAGGGTTGACGCCGATGCGCCGGGGAAGATCCTTTTGCGGCACCCCCTGGGCCAGCAGTTCCCTGGCTTTCCAAAGCTGTCGGAAATGCCGGGTCAGCATGCTCAGGATCACCAGGGCCGGCTGACCGTCATCGAGCAGACGGCCGAGCAGGCGCAAGGCAACCGCAAGCTCTCCGGTCCCGAGGGCATCCGTCAGCGCAAAAACGCTCTCCACCCGGGTGTCGGAAACAACCGCCGCAACATCGTCTTCCTCAAAAAACTCGCGATCACCGACATAACTCGCCAGCTTGTCGAGCTCCCCCACCACCTCGGCAAGATTGTTGCCGACCCGACGGCAGAACAGCTTCAGCGCCGGACCGGTAAAGGTGCGCCCTGCTTCCCTGGCGCGGTCGCGGATGAATTGCGGCAGCTGGTTTTCATAAAGGCGACGGAATTCGATGATTTCGCCGACCTGGGCAAACTTTTGAAAAAACTTGCGGCGCTTGTCGATCGTCGTTGCGGTGACCAGCAGGAACGTTTCCGGAACCGGGTCGTCAAGGTAGGCGGAGAAGGCTTCCAGCTGTTCGGCCTGGGCTTCGTGAACGTTGCGAATGACCACCAGGCGCCGACTGGCAAACACCGGCAGGGTGCGGGCCTGATCTATCAGGGCGTTCCCCTTGAGGTCGCGGCCATGGACAACCGTCAGATTGAAATCACGGCTGTCGGCAGCAACCACGGCCGCGGTGACCTGGCGGGCGGCCTGTTCGACCAGATAGCCCTCTTCGCCGTGCAGGAGGAGAATCGGCGGGATGCGGTCGGCGTGAACAGCCTGGCTGAACTGCTCGTAGGTCATGTCAGCGGACAGGACACAAATCAGAAGTCTTCGAGCAGTCGGGCCATGAGGTCTTCGGCCAGACGCCGGGCGGCGACCCTGGCCGCCAGACTCTCACCGGTCCGCTGCAAGCCCTTGTCGCTCTGGGATGAGTACCTTTCGCTGCGCGAGAGGGTGCCCTGCCAGAGGACGGTGTTGTCGCTGCGGCGCAGCAACCTGGCGGTCGCCGTCATCTGGGCCTGATATTCACTGATGTCGTCCCTGGCGTTGTAGGCCAGCGCCGAACTGGAAAAACCCGTGATCGTGCCGTCAATGATCAGGTCGGCAGCGCTGCGCTGCCCGGTCAGTTCGACCAGGCGGGAGCGCGCCATCTGAGCGGTGATCTCACTGGAGAGGATCGTGTCCAGATAGGGTTCGGTCGTGCTGTTGGCAAACAGCTCCACGTGGAGGGTTCGCCCCCCCTCGCCGGCCCATTTGTCGCCGGCGCCCGGAGCATGATAACCGCAGCCGGCCAGGATCGACACCACCAGAAGACACAGAACAAGCGCGGATTTTTTCATCCCGTCACCACACTGACCAGGCGCCCGGGAACGACCACGACCTTGCGCACAGTCAGCCCTTCGAGAAAACGAGCCACGTTCGGATCGGCCAGGGCCGTCTCGCGAACCATCTGTTCATCGGCATCGACCGGCACCGTCACCTTGCCGCGAACCTTGCCGTTGACCTGAATGACGATCAGGACCGACGAGGCCGCCAGGGCCGCTTCGTCGCATTCCGGCCAGCCATGAGCTTCAAGGCCATCGCCATGGCCAAGCTCCCGCCACAGCTCCTCGGCGATGTGCGGAACAAACGGGCCGAGCAGCCGCACCACGGTCTCCAGCGCCTCCCGCAGCACCGCGGGGTGCCGGTTCTTGTCCGGCCAGCCGGAGATGCCGTTGATCAGTTCCATGATCGCCGCAATGGCGGTATTGAACTGGAAACGGCCGTCGATATCATCCGTCACCTTGCGGATCGTCCGATGGACCTGGCGGCGCAGGTCGCGGGCCGACTCGTCGAGAGTCCCCGGATCGACCGCCCCGGCGCCGCGCACCGCCGCAAGATGCTCGCCCACCAACCGCCAGACCCGGTGCAGGAAGCGCGAGGAGCCTTCCACGCCCTGATCGTTCCACTCCAGCCCCTTTTCCGGCGGGGCGGCAAACAGCGTGAACAGCCGGGCGGTGTCGGCGCCGTAGCGGGCAATCAGGCCGTCGGGATCGATGACGTTCTTCTTCGACTTGCTCATCTTCTCGTTGCGGCCGACCACGACCGGCGCCTCGCATTTGCCGCAGCGATCGCCAACCGCCTCTTCCGGGTAGAGCCAGCCGTGCTCGGGGCAGGAGCGGGTCTCCATGCAGACCATCCCCTGGGTGAGCAGGTTGGTGAACGGCTCATCGACGCCGACCATGCCGAGATCGCGCATCACCTTGGTCCAGAAACGCGCATAGAGCAGATGCATGACCGCGTGTTCCACCCCGCCGATGTACTGGTCGACCGGCATCCAGTAGTCGACGGCGGAACGCTCGACCGGGCCGTGGCCGTAGTCCGGACAGGCATAGCGCAGGAAGTACCAGGAACTTTCGACGAAGGTGTCGAAGGTGTCGGTTTCGCGGCGGGCCGGACCGCCGCAACGGGGGCAGACGGCCTTGACGAAGCTCTCCAGCCTGGCCAGCGGGCTGCCGCCTTCGCCGGTGAAGAGAACGTCGGTCGGCAGAACGACCGGCAGTTGATCCTCGGGAACCGGCACGGCGCCGCAGTCGTCGCAGTAAATGACCGGGATCGGGGTTCCCCAGTAACGCTGGCGGGAGACCAGCCAGTCGCGCAGCCGGAAGTTGACCGTGCGCCGGCCGCAGCCAAGCTGTTCGAGCTGTTCCGCGATACGCGCCTTGCCGGTCTCGTTGTCGAGGCCGTCGAACGCTCCGGAGTTGACCATGACGCCGGGGCCTTCCCAGGCGCCAGTCATGGTCGCCGCATCCAGCGTTTCCCCTGCGGGCTGAATCACCACCTGCAGTTGCAGCCGGTATTTGCGGGCAAACTCGAAATCGCGCTGATCGTGGGTCGGCACCGCCATGACCGCGCCGGTGCCGTATTCCATCAGGACAAAGTTGGCCAGGTAAACCGGCATCTGCCGGTTGGTCACCGGGTTGATGCAGTAACTGCCGGTGAATACCCCTTCCTTTTCGAAGTCGTCGCTGGTGCGCTGCAGCCGGTCGACGGCCTGGATCCGACGGATAAAGGCTTCGACTTCACTGCGCCGCTCCGGCGTGGTCAGCGAGACAGCCAACGGATGTTCCGGCGCCAGGCTCATGAAGGTGGCGCCAAAAAGGGTATCCGGCCGGGTGGTGAAGACCCGGACCTTTTCCTCGCGGCCGGCCACCGCAAACTCGATCTCGCACCCCTGGCTGCGCCCGATCCAGTTGCGCTGCATGGTCAGCACCGACTCCGGCCAGCCGGGCAGGCGCTCGGTCCAGGCCAGCAGTTCTTCAGCGTAGGCGGTAATGCGGAAGAACCACTGATCGAGTTCCTTCTGGATGACCGTGCTGTCACAGCGCCAGCAACAGTCGTCCTCGACCTGCTCGTTGGCCAGCACGGTCTCGCAGCTCGGGCACCAGTTCACCGCCGCGCTCTTCTTGTAGGCGAGGCCCTTTTCCAGCATGCGCAGGAAGATCAGCTGTTCCCAGCGGTAGTAATCCGGGGTGCAGGTCGCCAGCTCGCGGTCCCAGTCGTAGGAAAGGCCCATCCTTTTGAGCTGGGTCCGCATGTTGGCGATGTTTTCGACCGTCCAGGCGGCGGGATGGGTGCCGTGCTGGATGGCGGCGTTTTCGGCGGGCATGCCGAAGGCATCCCAACCCATCGGGTGCAGGACGTTATACCCCTGCAGGCGCTTGAAGCGCGCCACCACGTCGCCGATCGAGTAATTGCGGACGTGTCCCATATGGATGCGCCCCGAGGGATAGGGGAACATCTCCAGCAGATAGTATTTGGGTTTTCCCGCATCCTCGACAACGCGGAAGACCTGGTCTTTTTCCCATTGCTCCTGCCAGCGGCTTTCGATCTCAGCCGGGTTGTAACGTTCCTGCATATCGCCTCCACCGCCCCCGGAGGGGACAGTTCAGAAAACATCAAAACCGGCATGCGCCGGTCGTTGCTGTACGGGTGAGCACAACCCGGGCCATCGAGGTGCGGCCCGGGTCGGGATTACTTCGCCCGGTAAGTGATCCGGCCGCGGCTCAGGTCATACGGGGACAATTCAACGGTGACCCGGTCGCCAGGCAGGATGCGGATGTAGTACTTGCGCATCTTCCCGGAGATATGAGCCAGGACCACGTGTTCATTGTCGAGCTTGACGCGGAACATCGCGTTGGGGAGCGGCTCGATAACGGTACCTTCGACTTCGATTGCTTCTTCCTTCGACAAGCTGGCCTCCTTGGATAAATGCTATGGACAATCAGAAATTGAGCAGACGCTTGACCGTATCGAGGATCTGAATGGTCTGGATCGGCTTGGTAATGTAGGCATTGGCGCCGAGGGCAAGAGCCCGGTCACGGTCCTCCGCCGCCCCTTCGGTGGTAATGATGATGATCGGCACGGTTTTGTAATTCGGGTCGTTGCGGACCATGCTGACCAGCTTCAGTCCATCCATGATCGGCATGTTGATGTCGGTCAGGATCAGATCGAATTTCTCGGCGCTGAGTTTTTTCAGGCCATCCACCCCGTCATTGGCTTCGACAATCTGGAAATTCCGGATTCTCTTCAAGGCGAAGACGATCAACTGCCGCATGGTCGGCGAGTCTTCGACAACAAGCACTTTCAGTGCGGTCATAGGAACACTCCCCCGATTACTTGGTCAGCAGGTCGATGAAACCCTGAATGGTCGAAAGCTTGCGCTCCGACTCGGAATAAAGCCGCGAGGAGAAGACCGCCGTCGCCGCGTGTCCCGCCAGCAGCGAGAACAGTTCGTAGTCGACGCTGGTGAACTTCTCCTTCTGGGTCAGCAGCTTGTAGATCACGATGACGCCAATGACATGCTCCTTGATCTTGAGCGGAATGCAGACCATCGGGTTGAGGAAATCGCGCTGGTACTCTTCCATGCTCTCGATGAAGTAGTTTTCCCCGCTCTTCACCGAGCCGCCGATAATCCCCGAACCAACGCCGACGGAAGGCAACTGGCCGAGTTCCAGCCCTTCGCAGGCAATCGGCTCCAGGCGGTTGGTCTTCTCGTCGAGCAGGAGCAGACCGAACTCCTCGGCTCCGATCAGGTTGATGACGATCTCGAGGATGATCTGCGTCACTTCCTTGAAGTCGAGGGTCGAGTGCAGCTGGTAGGAGGCGATGTAGAGATTGGCGAGCATGTTGTTCTCTTCCTCGATCTCCACATAGCGGTTGGCAAAGTCCTGATTCTCTTCTTCCGCACGCCGGACCCGGCCAAGAATTTCCGCCTTCTCCTGTTCGAGTTCTTCGATCTTCTTCAGCAGACGGGCCGAATCCTGGGACAACACCGTGCCGCCGACCTGGTCGCACTCCTTGAGAGACTCTTCGAGCTTGACGATGCGGAAGCGCAGGCGCTCGTTCTCCTTGAGCAGATCCTGGGTGAACTCCGCCCCCTTCTTGAACATCTGCAGAAAATCTTCGGCGCGGTTGAGGTTGCTCTTGTCGTCTGATTGGCTCATAATCTGCTCCCACTGCCGGCCTCCCGGGGCAAACCGGGGAAGAAATCGCTGAATAATAGCAATCCCGGGGAAAAATATCCAGCGGAATGCTCGTCAGGGAGCAACCCGGCAGTGCCGGAGGATCTCCCGGCACATCGCCGGCAAGGGAACGACCGCATTGACCTTGCCGGTGGCGATCGCTTCCTTGGGCATGCCGAACACCACGCAGCTATCCTCGTCCTCGGCCAGGACGCTCCCACCATGGTCCTTGACCGCCTGAACCCCCCGGGCACCGTCATTGCCCATCCCCGTCAGCACCACGCCCAGCAACCGCGGACCGAAGACCGGCGCCGCCGTGGTGAACAGAACATCGGCCGAGGGGATGTAGCGCTGATGAGCCTTTGGTGCGGTCACCTTGACGATCGCCTCCCCGCCACGGCGAAAGACCTCGAGATTGAAACCTCCCGGAGCGATCAGCACCTGGTTCGGCCGGATCGCGTCACCGTCGGCTGCTTCACGGATATCCAGAGCCGAGAACCGGTTCAGGCGGTCGGCAAAAGCCCGCGTAAAATCCGGGGGCATGTGCTGGGCAACGGCAAAGCCGACCGGAATGGGTTCCTGGATCGAAGAGAAGATGGTCTGCAGGGCCGGCGGGCCTCCGGTCGAAGAACCGATGACCACCATCGGAAAGTCTTTCCCCGCCGGGGCCGGAGCCGGGGCCGGGGCCGCCGTCGGACGCGGCGGTTGCGGCTCGATGCGGCGCGGCACCGCGATCGGCTGGCGACGTTCGAGGATGGTACGCAGGTTCGCCTTGGTCACTTCCCGGACCTTTTCCAGCAACTCATCGCGGATATCCATCAGGACCGGGCTGACCCGGGCGGAAGGCTTGGGGACGAATTCGACGGCACCAAGTTCGAGGGCCTTGAAGACATCTTCGTCATTGGAACGCGAGGAGACGACGATGATCGGCGTCGGTTGCTTCTGCATCACGATCCGCAGCAGGGTAAAACCATCCATGCGCGGCATTTCGAGATCGAGGGTCACCAGGTCGGGCTTGAGGTCGATGACCTTGCGCAGCCCCTCTTCGCCGTCGCAGGCATAGCCGACCACCTCGACATCCGGCAACGCTTCGAGCATCTTGACGATGGTCCGGCGATTGAACGCCGAATCGTCGATCACCAGGACCCGGACCCGTACCCGGCCGGTCATGGCTTCGCTCCCGGGCCGCTGCTGTCCCCCTGCTTCTGGTAGACCATGTCGTTCTTGAAATGCCGCAGGCGAAAAGCCGTGGTGACATTGATCAGCGATTCCGAATGCCCGAGCAGGAGGAAGCCGTCAGGCTGCAGCCGCTGGTGAAAGGTCTCGACCACCTTCTTCTTGCCGTTCAGGTCAAAGTAGATGATGACATTGCGGCAGAAGATGACATCCATGCGCCCGAGCAGAGCCACCCGGGAGGTCTCGAACAGGTTGAGGTGGCTGATCGTGACCAGGCTGCGGACCTCGTCCCGGACACGGGCCCGGCCATCGGGCTCAAGCGTGAAGAAGCGCTGCCGGCAGGAGTCGTCGGTCGTACGGAAGGCCGACTCGCCATAGATCCCCTGGCGGGCCATCTGCAATACCCGCTGGCTGATATCGGTCCCGACCACCTCGACCCGCCAGTTGCGCAGCCAGGGCTGATCGAGCAGGATCATGGCGATCGTGTACGGTTCTTCGCCGGAGGAGCAACCGGCACTCCAGATGCGCAACTGGAGATTGCCTGCCCTCTCCTTGCGGGCGCGCAGCTCCGGAAGGATCTCTTCCCGGAAAGTGCGCAGCTGGAAATCCTCGCGAAAGAAATAGGTCTCGTTGGTCGTCAGCAGATCGATGACTTCCGTCAGCTCCTGATCCTTGGCAGGGCTGTAGCGCAGCAGGTAATAGTAGTCCTTGAAGGTCTTGAGATTGTGCAGGGGCAGGCGTTTCGCCAGGCGTTTTTCGAGCAGATACTTGGAATCCTCGTTGAAATGCAGCCCGCAGTGCTGATAGACGAAATCGCGGAAGAGCCGAAACTCCTCCAGATTCATCTGGATTTCGGGGCCGAAAAAGAGCATGGCGGTCAGGAGGCCGAGAGTTCCTGCAGGGCGCCGCTGATCTGCTGGCGGACCATTTCGTCGGACTCGACGGCCAGGCGCCGTTCGAGCAGCGGCCGTGCCCGTTCACCCATCAGCTCCGGCAACAGGCGGAGGCAATGAACACGAACGTTCCATGCCGGGTGGTTGACCAGGATTTCAGCATTGGCGGTCAGCCAGGGACCGGCGCCGTGGCGGGAGAGCAATCCGAGCGCCACGTTGACCACTTCTTCATCGGGGTGATCGAGCGCCGCACACATCTGCGGGCAGGCGCGCTCGCCGAGCAGCTCGGCCAGCGTTTCCAGGGCGGCGATGCTCACCAGGCCCACCGGATCGGCAAGCAGCTGACTGATCGTTTCGGCTTCGCCCTCACCGCCGAGCCTTCCCAGGCTCCGCACCGCCGCGGCACGCACCCAGAGATCCTCATCCCGCAGGGCCAGCCGCAAACCGTCCATGGCTTCAGGGTTGCTGCTGGTGCCGAGGATCTCGGCCGCGGCCCGACGAACCTCCAGATCCTCGTCCGTCAGCGCCAGCTGAATGGTCAACAGATAATCGTCGGCAGCGGTTCCGGGAAGCGCCCGGATGGCGGCGCGCCTGACCTCCGCGGCGGGATCCTTGAGGGCCATGGCCAGGCGATGGGCAACGGTCCCTTCGTCGAGCCGGCCGAGGACGCCGATGGCCGCACTCCGGCGCGCCGGGTCAGCGTCACTCAGCAGCGGCTCGAGCACGGCCAGCATCTCGGTGGGGAAACACCCGCCCAGCGTCCCCAGGGAATGAGCGGCCGCATCGCGGACATCAGCGCTGGCATGCCGAAGACAGGCCGCCAGGGGCGCAAGTTCGGCAACGCCGCCGAGTCGGCCAAGCGCGTGGGCGGCCATCTGGGTCAGGCGCAGGTCATCACTGTTCAGGGCGGCATGCAGCAGCGGCAGGGCGCCGGCGCACCGGGCTTCACCGTAAACGTAGGCGAGGTAGGCCTGCTGCAGCACCGGGGCCCGGCCCCACACCTCGATGGCGGACTGCGGGTGATGCGCGGCGATATTGATCAGCGCCGGCAGTGCGTCACGCTGCAGCGATTCATCGACAAGGGTCTGGAGCAGCGGCAGAAGCGCGCGCGGGCTGGCCAGCCAGCCCAGGACGCGGACCGCCGCCCGTCGCGAGGCAGCCGGCTGGCCATCCTCCAGATAACCGAGCACGGCCTCGACCGTTGCGGAGACATTCTGGCTGGCCAGCACCTGGCGTACCGCTTCCGGATAGCGTTCAGCCAGCGCCACCAGTCCCGACAGACTGGCGTCGCGCACATTGCGCATCGGGTCGGTCAGCCCGGCAAGCAGTTCGGCAACCGCCGAGGCATCGCCGACCAGGCCGAGACAGTCGATCAGGGCCTTGCGCAACAGCTTCTCGTCACGGAATGGCAGCAGGCGGCTCAGGGGCACCGGCATACCGATCTTGCCGAGGGCATCGAGGATGGTAAAGCGCAGCAGAACATCGGGATAGCGCATGGCATCGAGCAGTTTCGGCACGGCTTCGCCCGCACGCAGCTTGCCGAGGTTCTCCGCAGCGGCCGCACGGACATTGCCATCCTCGTCATCAAGCGCTTCCAGAAGCTTGGGAACAGCGCGCGGATCGGCAATCTCGCCAAGAATGTCGACGATGAACTTGCGCACGTCGTGGTCGGGACAACGCGCCTGATCGAGCAGCATCGGCACGGCATCGCGACCCATGCGCACCAGGATGTCGACCGCGGCATTGCGCAGCCCGGCATTCTCCTCGGCGTGCAGCAGTTCGATGATTTCTCCAACCAGCCCCAGGTTGGCCGGCAGACGCAGGAAGAGGTCGGTCGCCTCCTTGCGCACCCGCCAGCTGACATCGCCAAAGCCCTGGAATACCAGATCGAGAAGACTCCCGGCAGCTTCCGGAGTGAGCGAACGAATCCCCTCGAGGCGGGCCTCCTCGTCGGCGGAGGCCATCAGCGCCGCGATCTTTTCCCTGCTGTTTGCCGTGGTCACCGCAACCCTCCGCTCAGAGGTTCAATTCGCCGCGGCGGCGTTCCAGCAAGTCGATGAACGCCGCTTCAAGGATTTTAGCCTGCTGGATGCGCTCGTCTGGGAAGCGTTCCCGAAACAGCTTGCGCGCCTCCTGGACCTCGACCGAGAGCAGCTCCGCCCAATTGCCGCCGCGGATCCCTTCATCGACCCGCTCCTGATAATAGAGGGCGATATCCGAAACGATAATCCGGGCCAGGCGACGGGCTCGCTCGCTGTCGGGGATCTCACCGTCGCTGCCGACCTGGCGGTCTTCCGCCGACTGAATCTTCTCGTTGACCAGATGGATGTAGTCGAGCGACTGATCGGCGGCTTCCTGCTTCGACAGAATCTTGCCCGCCTGTTCCTCTTCCTGCGGGGCCGGTGCCGTCACTGGTGCCGCACCGACCGCCAGGCGATTCACCTTGGGAATCAAATCATCCGGAATGTGGTGCTTTTCAATATAGTCGTCGGCCCCGTAAAGCGACGTGGGAGACCGCTTGTAAGCCATCTTGTTGTACACCGAGGAAAGGAGAATGATCTTCACCCCCCCCAGGCCGGGACGGCGGCGCACCTTGTCGACCACTTCGAAGGCATAGAGCCCCTGCAGCGCGACATCGACCACGGCAACCTGGGGCGGGGTCGCGTCCATCATTTTCAAGACGGTCTCGCCATCATGTCCGACCAGGCACTGCATGCCGGCCCGCTCCAGAATTCCGCAGATGGTGCCGCACAATTCGTGATCGGTATGGGCGATCATGACCTGGGTTCCCGGCAATTCGGCCCCGCCGCGGCGCGGCAGTTCAACCTTGAAGGGGGCGCGGCAGCGCGCACAACGGAGAGTCAGACGCTTTCCGGCGAGTTTTTCCCGGTCGATCCGGAAACGGGCCGCACATGCAGGACAGAAGACAATCATTCAAACGACCTCGGTGGGGACTTCAACGACGGAGGGGAATCGGCAACCGGTTTATGCATCCGGAGTCAGGGATATGCATCACTCCAGCTTCTGCAGGGCAATCTGTTCATCGGTCGAGAGGATCCGATCCAGATCGAGGACCATCACCAGGTCGTCGCCGCGGCGGGCCACGCCGAGGAAGAACTCGGCTTCCGGCCCCTTGAGAAATTGCGGGGCCGGCGCAACATCCTGGCGGCCGCAGCGGCGAACCTCAAGAACCTCATCGACCAGCAGGCCGACAATCCTGCCGCTGACCGAACAGATGATGATCCGGTTCTTGCGGTTTTCCTCGCCGCAGGGCTGATCGAAACGTTTGCGCAGATCGGCCACCGGGATGACGGCACCGCGCAGGTTGATGACCCCTTCGATAAAACGCGGCGCCTTGGGAATCACCGTCAGTTTCTGCGGCCGGATGATTTCACGGATACTCATGATGTCGAGTGCGTACAACTCGCCACCGACCCGGAAACAAGCCAACTGTACTTCCTGGCGCTCCGTCCCGCCGGCGTCGGAGGACATCGAAACCTGTGCGATCATCGCCTTGTGCTCAGGTCAAAAAGCGTTGGATGGTCTCGATCACCATGGCCGATTTGAACGGCTTGGTGATATACCAGTCGGCGCCGACCTGTTCGCCCCGGGCCATATCCTCGCGGCTTTTCTTGGCCGTCAGCATGATGACCGGAATATGCTTGGTCGCATCGTTGTTCTTAATCTGGCGGCAGACCTCGAAACCGTCGATTTCCGGAAGCATGATGTCGAGAAGCACCAGATCGGGCTTCATGCTGCCGATGGCATCCAGGGCCGCCTGCCCATCGGCAACGCCCTTGACCTCGTACCCCCGGGAGGTCAGCAGAATACTCTCCAGCTTGAGCAAGCTTTCCTCATCCTCGACGATCAGAATCTTCTTTTTCGACACGTCCGGCTCCTTTCAGCAATCAGGCCATTGCCACGTCAAGCACACTGGCCAGGTTTAAAAGAATAATCATGCGCCCTTGATAGCGCCCCACCCCATTCACCAAATTCCGGTCGACTCCGGACAGAACCGCGGGCGGCGGCTCGACCTTGTCGGCGGCAAGTTTTATCACCTGGTTGATGCTGTCCACCAGCAAACCGGCGACGACATCCCCTTCCCTGCAGACGACGATGCGCGATGCGGCAGTAAGATGCATCTCGCCCAAGCTGAACCTGCGGCGCAGGTCAAACACCGGAACGACCACCCCACGCAGCGAAATCAGGCCCAGAATAAACTCGGGAACCCGAGGGATATCGGTATATTCTCGCGGTTTGATTATCTCGCTAATTCGCGCAATGTCCAGTGCATATTCTTCGGGACCGAGCTGAAAAGCCAGGAACTGGGACAAGCCTTCGTCTTCCCGGGCTTCCTGGGACGCCAGGGCGGTCTGGTAGTCCTCCTGGCTGGCGAACTGCACGCCACCCGTCGCCGCAAAAAGCCGGTCCAGACCCGATGCGGCAGCGTCCGTCCCGGGTGCCGGCGGATAGTCGGCAAAGACCTCTCCCGGCGGCAGTTCGGCGGTCGGCTCGGCCACCGTTTCCAGGCTGGTTTCCAGTACGGCAACCGGCGATGGCTCCCTTGCGGACCCGCCGGTTTTCCCCTTGGCTTTTCTACGGATTTCAGCAATGTCCATGATTGTCGATCATCCCGTCTCAGCCAAGTGGCAGGTTTTCCAGTTCGAGCATGACGCTTTCCAGCACGGCTTCGTCGATCAGCCGCGCCTCGCGCCCGAACCCTTCGAGCAGGGCCAGCGATGCGGCATGGTTGATCTTGCGGGGGATCCCCCGGGAGTACCGGTACAGCTGATCGATGGCCCCCGCGTTGAACAAGCCCGGCGCGCCGCCGGCCGTCACGATCCGAAAATCAAGATACTCCGCCAATTCTGCCCGATCAAGCGGCTGCAGGTCATACTGCATGCCGATCCGCTGCCGCAACGGCTCATAGGCCCGGTGTCTGAGCCGCTGCCGCAGTTCGCCCTGACCGATCAGCACGACACAGAGCAGATTCCGGTCATCAAGCTGAAAGTTGGTCAACAGGCGAATCTCGTCGAACGTTTCCTTGTGAGGCACCAGTTGCGCCTCATCGACCACCAGCACCGGACAGATCCCCTGCTCGTAAAAACCGTAGAGCGACTCGCCGATCTGTTCCAGCAGGTCGGTTTTGAACCGTGCCGGGTCCGCGATGCCCAGCCGCAGCGCCAGGCTGCGCAGAAACTCCAGCGGCGTCAGGCGCGGGTTGATGATCAGCATGACCCGGTACTGTTCGTCGAGTGTGTCGGTCAGCGCCCGGGACAGCGTGGTCTTCCCGCAGCCGATCTCTCCGGTGAGTAGCACGATGTCGCGCTCCTCGACTGCGTACTGCAGGCGCGCCAAGGCCTCGCGGTGGCAGCGGCTCAGAAAGAGAAAGCGCGGATCAGGGGTCTTGCTGAACGGCCGCTCGCGAAAACCGTAGAACGTTTCATACATGGTTGACCGACTCGCCGCGCAGCGCTTCGCCCATCAGGCCGGCGACATCGAGCACCAGAATGGTCTTCTGATTGCCCAGTTCCGCCGCCCCGGCAACCCCTTTGACAAAAGCGAGAACCTTGCCCAGCGATTTGATGACCACATCCTGCTGGCCAAGCAGGTCGTCGACCACGAAACCGAGCCGCTTGTCGGCAAGGCCGACCACGGCAACGAACAGCTTCTGATCCGCGGGCCGCCCGCCATGCGCCAGACTGAACGTCCGGTCGAGGCGCAGCAGCGGCAGGGTGCTCTCGCGCAGCTCCAGCACTTCGCGGCGCTCGATGGTGCGAACCTGTGAGCTGTCGATCATCAGCGTCTCCTGCACCGAGTTGATCGGAACTGCATAGGTCTGACCGGCAACCTTGACAATCAACGCCTTGATGATGGCCAGCGTGATTGGCAAGGTGATCGTCATGCAGGTGCCCACGCCGGTTTCGCTGGTGAGTTCGACCATCCCGGAAAGCTGGGAGATATTGTTCTTGACCACATCCATCCCGACCCCACGGCCGGAAAGATCGCTGACCTCGTCACGGGTGGAAAACCCGGGGAGAAACAGCAGTTCGTAAATCTCGCTGCGGGTCAGCTCCTGCCCTTCGCCAACCAGTCCGCGGGCCACCGCCTTGCGGCGCACGCGTTCGGGGTCGATGCCGCGGCCATCGTCACGCACCTCGATAACGACGTGATTGCCTTTCTGGGCGGCCCACAGGCAAATCATCCCTTTTTCCGGCTTGCCGGCCTCCCGGCGCTCCGCGGGGGTTTCCAGCCCGTGATCGATGGCATTGCGGATGATATGCATCAAAGGATCGGAAACATCCTCGATAATCAGCTTGTCCAGTTCGGTATCGGCTCCGCGGATATCGAGTTCGACCTTTTTCCCCTGCTCGTTGGAGACCCGGCGGACGATCCTGGTCATCTTCTCGAACAGCTGGCCGACCGGCACCATGCGCACGTCCATGACCCCCTTCTGCAAGTCATGGAGGCGCCGCTCCAGAATGCGGGTCGCCTTGGTGAGGTCCCCGGCGAGTTCCTTTTCTCCCGAGCTGCGCAACCGCTCGCTGATGCCGGTGATGGCCCCCTTGGAGAGCACCAGTTCGCCGACGATATTCATCAGCAGGTCGAGCTTGTCGATGTCGACACGCACCGTGCGGCTGATCGAGCGGAGCGATCCGGCATCGGCGGTCGCCGGCAGGGTTTCTCCATTGGCGGCAGGCAGCGGCGGCGGTTCCTCGAAGACCATCCCGACAGCGGCGGCAGCCGCTGCCGCCGGTGCGGCGCTCTCGCCAAAGGTGCGGATATCCAGGCTGTCGCGGCCCAGCAGTGCCCGGATATCGGCCTGGTCGCGTTCGCTGCCGAACAGGACCTGGAACGAAATGCGTTCGCCGATATCGCCGATGCAGGGGAGCGTACTGATGACTTCCCCCTGCTGTTTGAGCTGCTGGGTCAGCTCGGCCAGTTCCTGATCGAAACTGGACAGGTCGAAATCAACCCGGACAAGGTGGAGGTTCCGCTTCTTCTTGATGTTTTCCAGCAGCCGGTGCTCTTCGTATTCGGTCAGTACATTGAGGATGGCCGAATCGATGGCGAGGCCGGCCAGCGGGTCATCGCCGGCCGCGGCTTTGCCGAGGGCCGCCTGTTCGATCCGCTCGAAGCTGGCCGACAGATCGAGGGTGAAGTGCTCGTCCTCGCTCTTGCCGTTGATCAGCCGGGAGAGGGTCTCCACGGCATTGAACAGGGCATCGACAGTGAACTGGTTGAAGGGAACCTTGCCCAGCCGCAACTGGTCGAGAAGGTTCTCCATGCGGTGGGCAAGCTGCGAGAGGTCGTCGAAACCGAACATTCCCGCCAGCCCCTTGATCGAATGGGCACCGCGGAAGATGCCGTTGATCAGGTCCGGGTCGTATTCGCCGCTGTCGAGCTTCTCGGCAAGGGTCACCAGGTCGAGGTTGATCGTTTCGACGATCTCCTCGGTTTCACTGATAAACTCCCTAAGCGCTTCGGATGAGCGTTTTTCGCTCAAGGGGGCCTCCCGTCAGGCGAGATACTTGCGCACCAGCTCCTGCAGCTGCTGCGGGGCAAACGGTTTGACCAGATAGGCATTGGCGCCGAGGGCGAGTCCCTTTTCCCGGTCCCGTTCGCTCCCTTCGGTGCTGATGATGAACAACGGGGTGGTGCGGTAGTTCTCGTTGTTGCGGATGAAGCTGACCAGTTCCAGGCCGTTGATGTCCGGCATGTTGATGTCGGTGATGATCAGGTCGACCTTTTCACGCGGCAGGATGCGCAGCGCCTCGAAGCCGTTGGCTGCTTCCACCGTTTCGAATTCGCCCATGGCGGCAATGGTTGAAACGATCAACGATCGCATGGTCGGAGAATCTTCGGCGATCAGGATCTTTTTCGGCACGTTCGCTTGCTCCTTGCCGGATCAGCCGGCGGCACGGCTGCTCATCAGCCGCCTTTCCAACAGCGCCTTTTCCATGGCCAGGCCGGCCTGGGAAAGGAAAATCTCCAGTGCTTCGGTATCGCCGACCGGCTTCTCTTCGGGCAGGTTGTCACCGTAGAGCACGGCAACCACCCGCCCCTCGCTGATCAACGGCCCGAGGAATATTTCCTGCGGCTTCCGGCCGCCGAACTGGTTGAACAGATAGTCGTCCCACGGCTGACTGGCCGTCGTTACCCTGACCGGGCTCATGCCGGTCAGCGCCTCGCTGAACAGGCTCTCTTCCCGCGTGGGGATGCGGGTGCCGCGCACCATGACATCCGCCGACGCCCCCGGCAATTCGATGCCGAACTGGCCAAGACCGACGATCTCCTGCTCCTTGACCAGGAAGATCACCGCCCGGTTCATCAGTTCGCTGGCGAAGCGCAGGATCAGCAGGATGATGCCACCACCCAGCGACGGATTGTTCAACTCCTCGAGCATGCCGCGCAGCAGATGCAATCCCGGCGACTGCCGGGATTGCTGCGGAGTGAGGCCGGAGGCCTCGCCCAATTCATGGTAGAGCTCGACGCCGATATTGAACAGGTGCTTATCCCGGGTGACCGGCGCGCCCTTCTGGCCGGTCAGCGAGAACAGCGCATCCGCCAGTTCGTCCAGCACCGTACCACCGAGCCCTTCGGCTATCTCACCCCTGGTCGGCTTGGGGAGCAGGGCCGGCACGCCGAAGCGGCGCACGTTCTCTTCGGCCTCGTTGCTCGGGTGGTCGGTCATGACCAGCACCGGGAAGTCCGAATAATGCTTCCTGACCTGTTCGAGCAGTTCCAGTCCGCCGAGAACGCCGCTGCCGTCGCGGCGCGGCATGATCAGGTCGATGACCAGGGTGGTCGTCTCCGGATCGGCCTGGTCAACCGCGTCGAGGAAGGGCTGGCCGGCGGTATAGGCCCGCACTTTCGCCCCGCGGGCCTGCAGCCGCTGGATGATCTGCTCGACGGTGGCGTAATCGTCGTCGACCACCAGGAAACCACGACGGGAGCCCGCGGATTCTTCGGCGCCGGGAGCGGAGGGCTTAGCCGGTTCCGCCGCCGGCGGTTCCCCCTTGACCTCGGCAAGCAACTGGTCGACATCGACCAGCGATTCGCCGCGTTCTTCGACCTCCTCGCCGCGATGGCGCTTTTCGTCGATCAGCCGGCTCCCCTCCATGGCCAGCCATTGCGGGTTGAGCCCGCTGTCAAGCATGAACTGCAGGGGGTTGAGGGACGTTGCCGCCATCTCTTCCGGTTCGCCGAGCTCAAAGGCGAAGGCGCCCTCGGTCCAGCCGAAGAAGCTGTAGACGATCCGTTCAATCTGTTCGCGGACGACCTTGTCGATCGACTCGCGGTTGACTTTGAATTCATCGGCCAGGATGTCGCCGATGCGCCGGCCATCGTCCTTTTCCTGCTGAATGACCAGTGCCTGCTTGAGGGTGCCAAGATCGACCATGCCGCCGCGCAGCAGCAGGTCGCCGAGATTCTCGGGGAAGGTCGTGGCCGTGGCGCGCGTGACCTGGCCGGATTGGAAAACAATCTTCCCCGAACGATCCCGGCTGTTCAGCTCGAGAATGCCCGACTTGCGGCTGAGGCTGACGATTTGCAGGATCTCGCCCAGGCCGAGGTCTTCAAGATTGCCGACAAGACTCATGAAATAAGCGCCGTATGATGCCGCCGCAAACTATGAACGACGGCATAACAGTTTGAAATTAAAACCAAATAAATATATCCCACGGCCCTGTTGAAGTAAAGCGGCATTTAGCGCTCGCGATCCTCGAAATGCAGGCGAATCGGGCATCCGGCAAAACCGAACGCCTGGCGCAGGCAGTTGGTCAGATAGCGCCGATAGGAGAAATGCACCCCTTCGGACTTGTTGACGAAAACGATGAAGCTCGGCGGCCGGGTGCCGGTTTGGGTCATGTAGAAAAAGCGCAGCCGCTTCCCTTGATAGACCGGAGGCTGGTGCGCCTTCTGTGCTTCTTCCAGAACCTTGTTGAGGGCGGCGGTCTTGATGGTGCGCCGGTACTCGTCGCTGACCTTTTCGACATCCGCCATGATCTTGCTGACGCGCAGGCCGGTCAGGGCCGAAACGATATGGATCGGCACGTCCGGGATAAATTTGAAGGCTTCGCGCAGGTTCTTGACATACTGGCCGGCCGTGGTGTGATCCTTCGGCACCAGGTCCCACTTGTTGACCACCAGCACCACCGCCCGCCCGCGCTCGGCGGCATAGCCGGCCACGGTCAGGTCCTGGTCGGCGATCCCTTCGCGGGCATCCAGAACCATCAGGGCGATGTCGGCCCGGTCGAGCGCTTTCAACGCCTGGACCACCGAAAATTTTTCGAGCTTCTGCGACACCCGCCCCTTGCGGCGGATCCCGGCGGTGTCGACCAGTACGTAACGCCGGCGGTTGTAGGCGAACGGCGTGTCGACGCTGTCGCGAGTGGTGCCGGCCACCGGGTTGGCGACCATCCGCTCGTAGCCGAGCAGGCGGTTCACCAGCGACGACTTGCCGACATTCGGCCGGCCGATGATCGCCAGGCGGGTTTCGTCTTCATCCTCGCGTCCGGCCGGGGCGGGAGGGAGCAGTTCCAGCACCCGCTCCATCAGGTCGGAAATGCCCAGGCCATGTTCGGCCGAGACCGTGCAGAGTTCATCGACGCCAAGGGCGTAAAAATCGCCGATGCCCTCTTCCAGCTTCGGCCCGTCCACCTTGTTGACCACGAACAGGACCGGCTTCTCCACCTGGCGCAGCATCGCCGCGACCTCCTGATCGGCGGGCGTCAGCCCTTCGCGGCCGTCAAGGAGGAAGATGATGATGTCGGCCTCTTCGATGGCGAGCTGCGACTGCTCGCGCATCTGGGTCAGCAGGCGATCGTCGCTGGCCGGCTCGAAGCCGCCGGTGTCGACCAGGGTGAACGGGCGCTCGAAGCGCGTCACCTCGGCGTAATTACGGTCCCGGGTCACGCCAGGAAAATCCTCGACGATCGCCTGGCGGCGCCCCAGGATCCGGTTGAACAGGGTCGACTTGCCGACATTCGGCCGGCCGACGATGGCGACGATTGCACTCATCTAGCGTTTATCCATTTCCGTTATTCACCCAAAAGTCCGAGTTCGCGCAGCGCCCGGTCGGATCCGGTCCAGCCCGGCTGAACATGGACAAACAGTTCCAGAAAGACGCGCACGCCGAGCAGCGCTTCGATCGCCTGGCGCGCCTCCTGGCCGATGAGACGGATCATCGACCCGCCCTTGCCGACGACGATGCGCTTGTGCATCTCGCGTTCGACATGGATCACCGCCCGGATCACCACCAGGTCGCGGGCGGGCTCTTCCTCGAAACTCTCGATCTGGACGGCCGCACCGTAGGGGACTTCGTCCCGGGTATGGGCGAGCAGCCGTTCGCGGATCAGTTCACTGGCGATGAAGCGCTCGGGGAGATCGGTCACCTGGTCGTCCGGGTAGTAGCGCGGCCCTTCGGGCAGCTCCCCCATGATCACCTCGACCAGGCGCTCGCACCCCGCGCCGGTCAGGGCCGACACCGGCACGATTGCCGCGAACTCGCGCAGCTGTCCGTAGGCGGCCAGCAGCGGCATCAGCTGCGGCGGGCCGGCCAGATCGCACTTGTTGACCACCAGGATGACCCGGGCACCGCTCTGCCGCAGCGCCTCGGCAACCAGCGGCTCGTCGTCGACCGGACGGTCGGCCTCCACCAGCCAGAGGATCAGATCGACCTCGCGGCAGGCCTCGCGCGCCCGCTCGACCATCAGCTTGTTGAGCTTTGATCGCGCCGCATGCAGCCCGGGCGTGTCGAGGAACAGTATTTGCCCGTCCGGACGACTGAGGATGCCGAGAATCCGGTTGCGCGTCGTTTGCGGCCGGCTTGAGGTAATGGCGATTTTCTGACCGATGAGACGGTTGAGCAGCGTCGACTTGCCAACATTGGAGCGGCCGATCAGCGCGACAAATCCGGAACGGTAGGCAGTCGGCTCGTCAGTCATCGCTCGTTCTCCCTTCCCCTTCGAGGTGCTCCAGTGCACAGCGGGCGGCTTCCTGCTCGGCGCGCTTCTTGGTGGTGCCCTCGCCACGCCCCAGGACCGAACCGGCCGCCAGCACCTCGACCTCGTAGCGGCGCTGATGATCCGGGCCGTGGGAGGCGGTCAGCAGGTATTCCGGGCGCTGCTGGCGACGGGCCTGCAGCAGTTCCTGCAAGCGCGTCTTGCAGTCCCGCCCGACCTGGGCAGCCTGCAGCAGCGGAGCAAACAGTCGGCTGACAACGGCTTCGGCGGCACCGTAGCCGGCATCGAGGAACACCGCGCCAATGACTGCCTCCAGGCTGTCGGCATGCAGGCTTTCACGGTCGCGCCCACCGCTGCGGTCTTCGCCGCGACCCAGCAGCAGACACTCCCCCAAAACCAGCTCCCGCGCCAGCCCGGCCAGGCTCGGCGTACTGACCAGTTCCGCCCGCAACCGGCTCAACTCCCCCTCGTCGGCCTCGGCATGGAGCATGTAAAGACGATGACCGACAATCAGGTCAAGAACCGCATCGCCGAGAAACTCCAGACGTTCGTTGTCGCCAAACGGCTGATTGCGGCATTCATTGGCATATGACCGGTGCGTCAGGGCGCGCGCCAGCAGCTCCCGGTCGAGGAAATGGTGACCGATCCGCTGCTCCAGTGCGTTCCATGTCGACTGCACCCGTGCTTCCATCCGCGGCAAAACCCTTTCGCTTGTTGTCAAAGTTTGTCATGCTACATCAGCGGAGCCAGCGAATCAATTGCCGGAGTCATTTTCCGCCACATCATTTTCCGGGTTTCTCCTTGATTCCCCGGCCGCCCCCCCCTATAATGTCGAGATTAAACTATAAGACACTGAATTCATGTCATTTTTCATAACTTTCGAAGGGGTCGAGGGGAGCGGCAAGTCGACCCAGATCCAACCCCTCAGACAACAGTTGGAGTCGCGCGGCCACCGGGTCCTGACCACCCGTGAACCGGGTGGCTGCCCGATCGCCGATGCGATCCGCGCGATTCTGCTCGATTCCGCCAACCGTGTGCTGGTGCCGCGCGCCGAACTGCTGCTCTATGCCGCGGCCCGCGCCCAGCATATCGAACAGGTCGTCCGGCCGGCCCTGGCGCAGGGGGTCATCGTGCTGTGCGACCGCTTTGCCGATGCGACCACCGCCTACCAGGGCGGCGGCCGCGGCCTCGATGCCGGCCTGGTGAAAGAGCTGAACGCGATTGCGACTGCCGGCCTGCTCCCGGACCTGACCCTGCTGTTCGACCTGCCGGTCGAACTCGGGTTGTCCCGGGCCAGACACCGCAACCAGCAGGAAGCGTTGCTCGATGAGGGCCGTTTCGAGCTGGAGGAACTGGACTTCCATCAGCGGGTGCGCGCGGCCTACCTGGCTCTGGCCAGGCACGAGCGCCGCTTCCGGATCGTCGACGCAACCGGAGATCCCGGCCTGGTCGCCGCCCGTGTGACCGCCGTCGTTGATAACTTTCTGACCCGGGGTGAGCAACCGTGACCTTTGCCCAGATCATCGGCCACGAACGCCAGAAGGATATCCTGCGCCGGGCCCTGGCCGGCGGACGCCTGGCCCATGCCTACCTCTTCGCCGGTCCGGAAGGGGTCGGCAAACGCCTGATGGCCCTGGCCGTGGCACGCACCCTGTTCTGCGAGCAGCGTACCGGCTGCGGCGAATGCGCCGCCTGCCGCAAGCTCGATCACCGCAACCATCCTGATCTGCACGTGCTCGAACCGGACGGCAGCAGCATCAAGATCGAGCAGGTCCGTGCCATTCAGCGCGACCTGAGCCTGCGGCCGGTCGAGGGCAGCCGCAAGGTCTGCCTGATCGAATCCGCCGAGGCCATGACCACGGCCGCCGCCAACGCCCTGCTCAAAACCCTTGAGGAGCCGCGTGGCGACACCCTGCTGATCCTTTTGTCCAGCCAGCCGCAGCGTTTGCTCGAAACGATCCGGTCACGCTGTCAGATCCTGCAATTCACCCGGCAGCCGCTGGAACTGATCCGCGCGAGCCTGCAGACCCAGCTGGGGGTCGCGGATGCCGAGGCCCATGTGCTGGCGGCGCTCTCCGAAGGGAGCTTCAAAAAGGCTTTCGGCAAGGATCGGCAGCTTTATCTCGACGAGCGTCGGGCCCTGCTAAAGACCTTGACGGCTCTCTCGGCTGGCAGTATTTTGCCCACTCTCGAGTTTGCTGAGCAGCTGGCCGGCGACAAGGCCGCTCTTCCCGATATTCTCGAGATCTTTCAGGCCTTTTACCGCGACGTCCTGCTGACGCTGCACGGCCGTGACGCCAGCGAGCTGGTCAACCTCGACCTGGACGAAAAGGTGCGCAGGGTCGCCGGCCGCGAAGACGTCGCCAGCGTACTGGGCAAGCTGGACGCTTTGAAGGGCGCCCGCTGGCAACTGGAACGCAACCTCAACCCGCAACTGGTCATGGAAGTCCTCCTGCTGCGCTTGGCGGCGTAGCAGGCAACATGACCATGTTTATCATCGACCCGCCTTGAACAGGCTTATACAGGATTTTCATGCTACGTATCGTTCCAGTCAAATTCAATAACGCCGGGCGCCAGTACGACTTCAACGCCCAGAGTCTCGAGCTGAAGCCCGGATCGCGGGTCGTGGTCGAGACCGACCGCGGCCGGGCTCTGGCCATCGCGGTCACGGCCCCGCGCGAAGTCCCCGAGGAGCAGGCCCCGCAAGGGCTGAAAACCATTCTGCGCCTCGCCACCGACGAAGACCTTGCCCAGGCCGCGAGCAATGCCGCCCGCGAAAAGGATGCGGTGCGCTACTGCCAGGGGCGCGTTCAGGCGCGCAACATGGAGATGAAGCTGGTGCGCGCCGAATATGCCTTCGACGGTTCGAAGATCGTCTTCTACTTCACGGCCGAGGGGCGCATCGACTTCCGTGACCTGGTCAAGGATCTGGCCCATTATTTCCACACCCGCATCGAAATGCGCCAGATCGGCGTGCGCGATGAAGCCAAACTGGTCGGGGGAATGGGCATCTGCGGCCGCGAGCTGTGCTGCTGCTCGTTCCTGACCGAGTTTTACCCGGTCTCGGTGAAGATGGCCAAGGAGCAGGGGCTGGCACTCAATCCGACCAAGATCTCCGGACAGTGCGGCCGACTGCTCTGCTGTCTCGGCTACGAATTCGAATCGTATTGCGAGCTGCGCAAGGGGATGCCCAAGTGCGGCAAGAAGGTCTGCTGGGACGACAAGGAGTGGGAGGTCACCGCGCAGAACGCCCTCGGCCGTCAGATCACCCTGCGCAAGGGTGACGGGACGACGCGCGTTGTCACCATGGATGAATACGAAACCGGGCACCCGCGCGAAGCCGATCCGGCGGAGCCCACGCCCGCCGAACCGCGCCGCCATCCGCAACCCGCGGCGCAGAAATCAAGGCCAGCGCCGGTGCGCGAGAGTTCCGTCCCGGTACCGGCGGTACCGCCGGTACTGCCGACAGCGCCCCCGGCGGAAGCGGCCGGCGAAGCCGCCGCCGGAGATGCGGAAAAAACCGGCGCCCGGCGCAAGCGGCGCAGGCGGCGGCGGGGAAACCGTCCGTCCACACCCGGCGAGCAAGGAGAATGACCATGGCCGTGCCAAAACGCTTCTGCCTGACCACGCCGATCTACTATGTCAACGACGTGCCGCACATCGGCCACGCCTATACCACCCTGGCCTGCGACGTCATGGCCCGCTACCAGCGCGGACGCGGCGCCGAAGTCTTCTTTCTGACCGGCACCGACGAGCACGGCCAGAAGGTCGAGAAAGCGGCGCAGACCAAGGGGGAAACCCCGCTGGAGCTGGCCGACCGGGTGGTCAAGCGCTTCCAGTCCCTGTGGGAGAAGCTCAACATCGACTACACCGACTTCATCCGCACCTCCCAGGAGCGGCACAAGGTGGCGGTCCAGGAGATCTTCCGCGTCATCCAGGCCAGGGGCGACATCTATCTCGGCGAGTACGAGGACTGGTACTGCACTCCCTGCGAGACGTTCTGGACCGAGACCCAGCTGATGGACGGCAACTGCCCCGACTGCGGACGGCCGACCGAAAAGCTCAAGGAATCGTCCTACTTCTTCCGCATGAGCAAGTACCAGGAGCCGTTGCTGGCGCATATCGAGGCCAATCCCGACTTCATCCAGCCCAAAAGCCGGCGCAACGAAATCCTCAGCTTCGTCCGCGAGGGGCTGCGCGACCTCTCCATCTCGCGCACCAGCTTCTCCTGGGGGATCCCGGTCCCGGGGGACGAACAGCACGTCATCTACGTCTGGTTCGACGCCCTGACCAACTACATCAGCGCCCTCGGCTATCCCACCGATCCCGACGGCAACTACGCGTCCTTCTGGCCGTGCGACGTGCACGTCATCGGCAAGGACATCCTGCGCTTCCACACCGTCTACTGGCCAACCTTCCTGATGGCCGCCGGACTGCCGCTGCCGAAGAAGGTCTTCGCCCACGGCTGGTGGACGGTCGAGGGACAGAAGATGAGCAAGAGCCTGACCAACGTGGTCGAGCCGAACATGCTGATCGACAAGTACGGGGTCGACGCCATCCGCTATTTCCTGTTGCGCGAGGTTCCCTTCGGCCTGGACGGCGATTTTTCCCATACCGCGCTGGTGCACCGCATCAATTCCGACCTGGCCAACGACCTCGGCAACCTGGTGAGCCGTTCAACCGCCATGCTCAGCAAGTACTTCGACGGCGCCCTCCCCGCCCCCGGCCCGCTCGCCGAGGTCGATCGGGTCCTGCAGGGACGCTTTGCCGCCGTGTTCACCCAGGTCGACGCCCAGATGAACGAGCTCGCCTTCAACAAGGCGCTGCAATCGATCTGGGAAATGGTCGGCGCCGCCAACAAGTACATCGACGAGTCCACCCCGTGGGCGCTGGCCAAGGATCCTGCCCGGCAGGAACGCCTGGGGACGGTGATGTACACCCTGCTCGAGGCGGTGCGCCTGATCGGCGTGCTGGTGACGCCATTCATGCCCGAGACTGGCGCGAAGATCGCGGCGATCCTCGGCCGCGACCCGGCCGTCGTGCAGATCGACGGGCACACCGCATGGGGTGGGCTGCAGCCGGGCACCCTGGTCGCCAAGGCCGAGCCGCTCTTCCCGAGGATCGAAGCTGAATAGCAGCAATGGAGGATAGTCTCCATTGCTGCGTTGAGTAGTTTAGTGAACATCATGACAACCTCCCTGGTCGATACCCACGCTCATCTCGATTCCGGGCAGTTCCGCGATGATGTGGATGCCGTCGTCGCCCGCGCCCGGGAAAATGGCGTCGGCACGATCCTCACCGTCGGCTGCGACCTGCCAAGCTCCCATGCCAGTGTCGAACTGACCACCCGCTTCGACAACGTCTGGGCCAGCGTCGGCATTCACCCGCACGATGCCGCAACGGTTGACGATGTGGCCCTGGCCGAGCTGAAAGTGCTGGCGGCCCGGGACAAGGTCGTCGCCATCGGTGAGATCGGCCTCGACTTCTACCGCGACCGTTCCCCGCGCGAGGCACAGCGCCAGGCGTTCCGCGCCCAGATCCGCCTGGCCCGTGAACTCGACAAGCCGCTCATCGTTCACGACCGTGACGCCCACGATGAGGTGCTGGCGATTTTGCGCGCCGAGGGGGCCAGCGAGGTCGGCGGGGTCATGCACTGTTTCTCCGGCGACCTGACCATGGCGAAGGAGTGCGTCGCCATGGGCTTTTTCATCTCCTTTGCCGGACCGCTCACCTACCCCGCCAACGAAGCTTTGCGCGCGGTGGCCGGGGGGCTGCCGATCGACGTCATGCTGGTGGAGACCGACTGCCCCTACCTTTCCCCCCAGCCATGGCGCGGCAAACGCTGCGAACCGGCGATGGTCAGGACCACCGCCGAGACGCTCGCAACGGTGAAGGGGCTGACTCTCGACGACGTGGCCCGCGTCACCAGCCTCAACGCCCTGCGCCTGTTCGGCATCGGCGCGGTCGACCAGTCGACCCGCATCGCCTACACCATCCGCAACAGCCTCTACCTGAACATCACCAACCGCTGCACCAACCACTGCACCTTCTGCGCGAAGTTCAGGGATTTCACCGTCAAGGGGCACCAACTCTGCCTGGAACGCGAGCCGAGTGCCGCCGAGGTGATCGCCGCCATCGGCGATCCGCGCCGCTTCGAGGAGGTGGTGTTCTGCGGCTACGGCGAACCGCTGCTGCGCCTCGACCTGGTCAGGGAGGTCGCCGCCTGGCTGAAAGGCCGCGGCATGACGGTGCGCATCAACACCGACGGCCAGGCCAACCTGGTGCACGGCCGCAACATCCTCCCGGAGCTGCAGGGACTGGTCGACGTCATCAGCGTCTCGCTGAACGCCCCGGATGCCGCCACCTACCAGCGCATCTGCCAGTCGGCTTGTGGAGAGGCAGGTTATGCAGCAATCCTTGAGTTTTTACGTGAAGCCCCGAAGTACATCCCCTCCGTCACCGCCACCGCCGTCACCCTTCCCGGCATCGACATTGCCGCCTGCCGGCGGCTTGCCGAAGGTCTGGGGGTGGAATTCCGCGAGCGGATCTTCAACGAAGTGGGGTAAGGAAAATCCCCCTGCCCCCCTTTCTCAAAGGGGGGATTCAGATATAATAGCCATATTCCCCAAACTGGAGGACGTCATGCCTTACACCTTCAAGGCCCTGCTCGTCGATCAGCCTGAGCAGAAGCGCTTCACCCGCAACCTTGTCGAGCGCACCCTGAGCGACCTGCCGGAGGGGGAACTGGTCGTGCGTGTGCACTGGTCGTCGCTCAACTACAAGGACGCCCTCTCCGCCACCGGCCACCCCGGTGTTACCCGCCACTTCCCGCATACCCCGGGCATCGACGCCGCCGGCGAGGTGGTGAGTGATGCCAGCGGCTGTTTCCGGCCGGGAGAAAAGGTCATCGTGACCGGTTACGACCTCGGCATGGAGACCGACGGCGGCTACGGCCAGCTGATCCGCATCCCGGCCGCCTGGGCACTCCCCCTGCCGAAGGGGCTCTCACTGCGTGACGCCATGGTCTATGGCACCGCCGGCCTGACCGCCGCCCTCTCGGTGCATGCCCTGACCAGCCACGGCATCCGCCCCGATGCCGGCGAGATTCTGGTCACCGGTGCCACCGGGGGCGTTGGCAGCGTGGCGGTGGCCCTGCTCGCCAAGCTCGGCTACCGGGTGACGGCGGCCACCGGCAAGCCCGAGTCCGCGGCGTTTCTGACCAGACTCGGGGCTTCCCTGGTGATTGCGCGCGAAGAGGTGACCGCCAACGTCGAGCGGCCGATGCTGAAGGAACGCTGGCATGGGGTTATCGACTGCGTTGGCGGCGACACCCTGGCCGCCGCCATCAAGGCGACCCGATACGGCGGCGTCGTCACCTGCTGCGGCCTGGTCGGCTCCGCCGAACTGAGCCTCAATGTCTACCCGTTCATCCTGCGCGGCGTGAGTTTGCTGGGGATCGACTCGGTGCAATGCCCGTTGGCGCTGCGCACGGCTGTCTGGAACCGGCTGGGCGGCGAATGGCACCTGTCCCAGCTTGACGAACTGGCCGAAGAGTGCTCTCTGGAGGGGTTGGGAGAGAAGATCGACGCGATTTTACAGGGGCGGTTGCAGGGACGGACGGTGGTGAAGCTGGATTAAACGAGAAGCACAGTTCGCCAGATAGAAAAGGGGCCGGAATTGGATTCCGGCCCCTTTGTGTTTACTCATGCTGGATTCTTGGCGGCCCCCCTCACCCGGCCTACGGCCACCCTCTCCCCAAGGGAGAGGGGAACTGTTTTAATCTCCCTTCTCCTCTGGGGAGAAGGTGCCCCGACAGGGGCGGATGAGGGGGAACTAGATCAGCCCCCGGCTGCTCAGCTCATCCTTCACATACGCGTAGAAGACCGGGGCGGCAATCAGGCCGCGGAAGCCGAATACCGACTCCATGACCAGCATCGCCACCATCAGTTCCCACGCCTTGCAGCGGATGCGCGTGGCGATGATGTGGGCGTTGAGGAAATACTCCAGTTTGTGGATCACGACGAGGAAGGTGAGCGAGGCGAGTGCCAGGCCGAACGACTTGCTCAGGCTGACGACCACGATCACCGTGTTGGACACCAGGTTGCCGATGACCGGCAGCAGCCCGGCCATGAAGGTCACCCCGATCAGGACGTTGGTGTAGGGGAGATCGTAGCCCATGATCGGCAGCGCCACGCCAAGATAGAGCCAGGTCAGGAAGGCATTGATGCCGGCGATGCGCACCTGGGCGAAGACCACCCGCCGGAACGCATCGCCGAAGCGTTCAACCCGCTCGGTCAGGGCATCGGCGAGCGGCGCGATCCCCCGCTCGCGGGGGAGCACCTCCCGCAGTGACAGAATCCCGCCGATCACAATGCCAATCAGGATGAGCACGACGGCACGGATCGATCCGGCGCCGACGATCTCGAGGTCGCCGGCATGGGCGCGCAGCCACCCCGCCATGGCCAGCTTCAGCTCCTCGACGTTCTGCGGCACGTTGTCTTCCAGGCCGGGGGGGAGAAGACTGCGCGAGGTCTCGATGATCTCGGCCATCGAGGCGACCAGGTTCGGCAGGGCCGCCGCGCTGCCGCGGATGAAGGCGGCCGTCAGCAGCGTCGTGACCGTCAGCAGGACGACGATGGCAAAGGCCAGCAGCGCCACCGCCACCACCTTGGCCCATTTTCCCGCCAGACGCTGCAGACGCAGCAGCTGCACCAGCAGGTAGACCAGCTCATACACCGCAAAGCCGGCAAAGACCGCCGAGAGCAGGCGGAATTTGACAATGGCGATCAGCAGCAGCCCGGCAATGACCCAGGAGGCGATATCATAGGGGGTGATGCGATGTTCTTTTATCGACATGAAGAGATAATCGGCCGAGAGAGTGTGTGTGCCGCAAACAGCGTTTGCCACTGACCAGCATGGTTAATGAGACAGGAGAGATTTGTCAAGAAAAACACTGGCCGGGGAGCATCTAAGGCACGGTTTCAGCGTTAACGACATCCCGGCCGGCATTTCGCAACGTGAAATAGAACGCGGCCCCCTCCCCCGGCACCCCTTCCGCCCAGATGCGACCGCCGTGCCGTTCGACAATCCTCTTCACCGTTGCCAGGCCGATGCCGAACCCCTCAAACCCCTGCCCCGCGTGCAGTTGCCTGAACGGCTCGAACAACTTGTCGGCCTGCGCCATGTCGAAGCCCACGCCGTTGTCGCGAACGAAAAAGATCCGCTCCCCTGCCCTTTCGTCCATACCGAAGACGATGCGCGGCCGGGCGTGTTTGGCTGAGTATTTCCAGGCGTTGCCGAAGAGATTTTCGAGGACGATCGTGACGAGCTGGGGGTCGGCGTCGGTTTCGCAGCCGGGCGCGATGTCGAAGTCAACCTGCCGCCCCGGATCAAACGCCATGAGCCGGTCGGCGATCATTGCCGAGACGCGGCTGACATCGACCGGCTGGCTCTGCAGTTCGACCGTGCCCAGGCGCGCGAAGTCGAGCAGCGTGGTGATCAACTCATTCATCTGATTGTTCGCGCCGTAAATCCCCTCGATGAACGCCTTGATTTCGGGGTCGAGCCGGGCATGGTAATCCTGCAGGAGGATCTGGCAGCGGCCGCTGATCGCCGTCAGCGGTCCGCGCAGGTCGTGGGACACCGAATAGTTGAAGGCCTCCAGGTCGCGGTTGGCGATTTCCAGGCTGGCATTGGCCGTTTCCAGTTCCCGGGTGCGTTGCCGCAATACCTGCTCGTTCCGCGTCAGCTCGCGGAACAGCAGATCGAACGGACGCACCAGGCCGGTTTCGATCACCGCCCGATAGATCCAGTAGTAACCGGCCACTTTGAACAGGTGCCCCGCCATGTTGGTGATGCCGAAGACGTCGGTATAGAGCGTGAACGAAAGTTCGGCACCGATGAAGGCATAACAGGACCAGATCAACAGCCGCAGCACCTGACCGTCGAAGTCGGCCCGCCGCCGGAGCAGCAACAGGATGGTCACGGCGAGCAGCAGCACGAAGAGATATTCGCTGACAATCTTGAACGGGGTCAGTCCGCTTCCTTCGATGAAACAGTCGGGGAAGATCCGCCACCAGAAGATACTGGCGAGCAGCAGCGCGGTGACCGCGATGACGACCGTCAGGATGCTCCGCGGATGCGGTCTGGAACTGATGAAAAAAGGTGCCGCGAAGAGCGCGCCGACCTCCAGCCAGCGGCCGGCGATCCAGAGCTGGGTCGGCAGGTTGGCCGTCGCCGCGGGGAAGACCCCCATGTTCTTGTAGGCCAGGGCGTGAACGATATCGAGGATCGCCACGCCGAGGGAGGCGAAGCCGACGATCACGAAGAAGCCGTTTTCCAGAAAGCGCTTGGAATTCCAGGCCATCATGAAGGTGCCGGCGGCGACCGCGACGGCAAAGAGTTCGACCAGCGCGTGAAACAGCAGGTAGTTGATGCGGCTGAGCAGATAGAAGAGAATGAGCAGCGCCGCGATGACCGGCAGGCCAAGCCAGCCACCGGGCAGGACGAGGGTGCCGTTGCGCGCTTCTAGCTCCAGGGGGGATGACCGCATGCACCATTCCAGTTCCGGACAAACCGGAAAACGACGCTAATCTATGACTTAAGCAGTCAATGATGTGACGGATATTTTAATGATAGTAGAGGATTGCCGGGGAATTCGTCAAGAAAGCAAAACGGCTCGGCCGCACCTCCCTGCCGACCGCAAATTGGCGGACGGGCTCCCAAGGGGCGGCTCAACCCGGCAGGCAACCTTCCCGGGATTCGGCGGCAGGGAGATGGTCCGCCATTGAAGGGCACTTCCCCTGGCGCGACGACTACTGCGCCGTGGACACCGCCTGGCGCTGCTGGCAATTCGCCGCCCAATTGTGCAGCTCGATCAGTTCGGGGTGATGGGGGGCGACCCGCCAGGCCATGTCGGCATCTTCCAGAGCCTTGTCGCTGGCGCCCATCCGGTAGCTGATTTCCGCCCGGCGCTCGTAACTCTTGAAATTGTCCGGGGCCAGCCGGATGCTGTGATCCAGCGCTTCGCGCGCCTGCGGCAGACGGTTCATTGCCGCGAGCACCCGGCTGCGCTCCAGGTAGGCATAGGCCGATTCCCCGTAGGCCTGGGCCTTGTCGTGATAGGCCAGCGCTTCATCGTACTGCTTTTCGTCTTCCCGGTACCAGGCCTGGTCGATATAGATCCGCCCGAACAGCAGGATCATTTCGGGATTGCGATCGACCTGCCGGTACGCCTCCAGGGCCAGTTCCTCCATCTCGGCGTAGCTCCCGCCCCAGCGTGGCAGCTTGGCCCAGAGGGCTTTGGTATAGAGCAGGTAGCTGTCGGGGAAAAGCGCGCGGGCCTGGGCAAAGATCCGGTCCTCGTCACCCTCCTCGCCGTCGGCGTTCTCGATGGCAAGGCGGATCAGGTAGGCGGGGAGCAGGCGCGGATTGAGCTTCAGTGCCCGGCTCAGATCGCCGCGGGCCTGTTGAAAGCACCGGCTCATGGCGGCGAAACTGTCTTCGGGGGTATCGGCGGCATACTTGCTGCCGCGCTTGTGCCACCCCAGGTTCAGCAGGTAGCTGGCCCGGGCCAGGTAGGGAGCGAACTGATCGGGCTGGGCGGCCACCCACGCCTCCAGCAGTGGGCCGTAATCGTCACGCGGCACGGCGAAGACTTCGAAGGCCCCGACCACCCGGTGCTCGTCGCGGGGGTTCTGTTCAAAGGCCTGCTGGATAGCGGCCAGCGCCGCGCTCAACTCAGGGAAGCGGCGCGCCTCGAACTGCTGGCGCAGCGCGTCCGCCTGGGCGAGCGACAACCCCGGCGCGACCCGTGCTAACGGCTGCTCCGGCGGGGGGACGCTCACTTCGTAGCCGCCGCTATCGTCGAGGGTGTAGAGCATCTCCTTGATCGACAGGCCATTCATCCGCCAGAAGATCACCCCCATGATCAGGTAGACGCCGGCCAGCCCCAGGAACATCAGGGCGGCGCGCCAGAGCCGCGAAGGGAGGCGGCAGCGATAGCTGCAGGCCGGACAGGTCCCGTCCGGGGTCAGCTGCGTTCTGCAATCCGGGCACAACGCCATGCCGAAGTCCCTTTTCATCGTTGCCAATTCATGACCTAAGTGGCCAATACGACTATGAATATTTGGCGATATTAGAGGTTGACCGGGGATTCGTCAAGGATTACCGGGCGGGGATGGTTGTGCGTTCATGAATGGTAACACCGGATATGGCGCTACGGACTGAACCCGCTTTGCGGTGCCGGCGGACCAGGTCGATGGCTTATGCCGCGGTTTCGGCGTTTGACGATGACTGCAGATTGTCAATGAGATCGATGATCTCCCGGTAGCACGCGATCAGCAAGCTGGTGTCGAGCCAGTTGTTCCAGACGATTTTCCAAAGCGAGGTGCCGAAGATCACGGTCCCCGTGCAAAGGACGATCCCGGCATAGCGAAAATCGGCGTCGGCGATCAGGTAGAGGCTGAAGACGAACAGGAGGAACATGAGCATCAGCCAGCAGACCTGGGCATTGCGGAAGGGATTTTCAAACAGGGAGAGGCTGTCGATATAAAAGGTCAGCAGTCCGCGGGTGCGCTTCAGAAACTGTTCAACTTCACCAGCCCTGCAGACGAGATAGGCATACGCCAGAAAATGCTCCTGCGCAACCTGTTGCGTTTCATGCTTCCGCTCTTCCGCATACCGCTTGATGATCCAATCGATGTCCTCGCTTTTCATGGGCCACCTCCGTCAGACCGAAGATGCGCGAGAGTGTTGCCGGCGCCGGGGACCCCCCTTCAATGTACTCTCAGTCTAGCACAATTAATCCGCATTTCCAGCCATGGCCCCGCCCCCTTCCCTGGCCGTTCACTTGGGTTTATTGCCGCGCCGACCCGGCTTGGCCAGGATTTCCAGGTAAAACGATTCGAGCTGCTGTTCTTCGGCCCGGGAGATGGCCTTGTTGATATCGGCGACATGAACAACTTCACTGTTTGCTTCATCGGCACCGAACCGGCAGTCGAAATCCCAGAAATCGACGTCGGGGGGGAGCGGCTTGCGCCGTTCCCTTTGGAGGTATTTCTTGACTTCATGCTTGATGGCTTCGACAAGCCGCGGGGCCTTGATCTTCGGATGGGTCATTTTAAAGGTTTTTTTCATAAGGGTCCTTCACGCCTCCTCGTACTTTTTGGCCGCCTTGCGACCGCGGCGGGCCTTCTGACGGCGAATCCGCTCCAATGCGTCGGCCTTGGCCGTCTTCAGCCCACGGGCCTGCTCGATGCGCTCCAGCAGCAGGCGGCGGGCGAAGAAGCGGTTCAGTGACTGGCTCCGCTCACTCATGCACTTCACCTCGATGCCGCTGGGCCGGTGCAGGAGCTGCACGCAGGTGGAGGTCTTGTTGACGTGCTGCCCCCCCTTGCCGGAGGAGCGGACGAAGCGTTCCTCCAAGTCCTCCTCCCGGACCCCCAGGGCCTCCATCCGCCGGCGCAGTTCCTCGTTTTTCTCCGGTGACACGGCAAACGTGGGGGTCATGGCAACAGCTCCGGACAGGACAAAGGTCCGCGGTCGGCAACGTTCAGGGGCTGGGGCTGCGGGGGCGGCAAATCGAGTGTGATGTCCCCGGAATTCCGCGTGGCGTGACCTAGTGTCCCGTGCGGTTAGTCCCCTGCACAAATTGTGAGGGGTTTGGGCCTCTGGCAAGGCGCGCTGACGCAGGCTTGGTGGTGCCAAACCGAGGAAGCGCAACGCCGCCAGAGGGCGAAAGGGCCACAATTTGCAAGGACAGGATTAGCCGCACGGGACACTAGGGACGTTTCATTCCCTTGGTCTTGCGTTTGGCGCCAACCGTGCGCGGCTTTTCGGGGTGGCCGCAGCGCGGGCAGGATTCCTGCTCCACTATCCAGGAAAACCAGGACAAGAACCCCCGCTCTCTGAACGCATGGATGAACAGTTTCAACTCGCACTTGGGGCAGACGATCGAAAATCCGGCAAAGATGAAGCTGCCAATGACCAGACCGATGCCGACGACAGCAATTGGTATCGCCAACTCTTTGCCGAGCGAGGCGTAGAGGAACCCTTGCAGCAGGCTCACGATACCCCCCACGGTCAGCATGGCGACGAAGACCCAGGCTTTCCAGGCCTGATTGGTACGTTGCAGCAGATTCACGGATTCTTCTCACTCCCTTTAGGAAAATCCAGCGTAACCGGCCGGCCGGGTTGCCGGAAACTTAATCGAGAGTAGTTGTTGTCAGGGAGGGCGTCAAGGGGAACCGGAAGGTCCGCGACCGGCAACGTTCGCTGGCGGGGGTTGCGGGGCGGTGAATTTGGCGAGGTGTTTCCGGATCCGGGCCCGGCACACGCGCGATTTCCAGCTTCCGTCGGTTTGCGCCCGATGTTTCAAAATGATATAAAGAGCAGGTTCACTCCCGCTCACGAGGCAATATACCGACTGAACGCTGGAAACCCGAGGAGCAAATCGTGACCGAGGTCATCGTTATCGAGCAGTGTTGCAATTGCCATAGAAATTTGTCGGTAGACAAGCTGATTTACAACCAGGAACTGAAGAAATATTTCTGTGCCGATATAGGTGACTGTCGTGACGCTCAAGAACAAAACCGAGAGCAGCCGAACCGGTATACTTCAACAGATCACAGTCGCTTCAGCCAGCCTAACGTCAGTTTCAGCTATAAGCATTCCGGCTGCAGTCGTTCATTGATCGGTTTTTTTGTTGGAGTTTCCGTATTTTTCGGAAGCTGGGTCTACGCCATAAAAACATATGGCTGGTTTCTTGGCCTTGGACTTGGGTGGATCCCTTCGATTTTCCTGGGCGTGATGGCAGGATTGTTTTGGCCGGTCGCTATCCTGATTGTTCTGGGCCTTCTCCTCTTCTCTAAATAACCAGCCCCCTATTGATTGCATGACATGACTTCAAGAAAGCGCGGACGGCTTACGACAAATGTCCGCGTTCGGCAACGTTCGGCGGCAGGGATTACAAGACCGGCGAATGAAGTGTGATGTCCCCGGAATTAGTGAAACGTTTATTTCGTAATCACCCACAGCGCATGCAATATCCCGGGCAGGTAGAAAAACAGACAAAGAACGATATTGATGAGCAGATCCTTGCCGACGCCGTTTTTCAAAAGGACCGCAAGGGGGGGAAGGATAATGGCCAGAATGATCAGAATGATTTTGTTGTCCATCGGTCACCCTCTCGATACCCGGAAATGACTCAGAGGGTGGCTTAACCACCCTCTCAGCGACGGGGAGAGTCTCAACTTGCCAGATCTTCGACCTTGGCGTCGGGCGCATTTTTCTTCACCGACTCGATGCCGTTCTCCATGGCCTTCGTGGAGGAATAGTACTCGCTGCGGCCGACTTCCTGGCCGTTGCTCGCCTTGAGGATGAAGTACGGCTCGCCCTTGGCATTGCTCTTGACCTCGAAAGCCCCTTCGCGAGCGGAATTCTTGCGCACCGACTCGATGCCGTTCTCGGCGCTCGGCTTGGTCTTGTAAAGCTCGCTGGTCAGGATTACCTGCCCGTTGCTTGCCTTCAGGTTGAACATGAACTGCCCGTCCTTCGCCTTTTTCAGTTCGAATTTGCCGGCCATGAAATGCTCCTCTCTTGGTTGTATTCACAGGTCAAACCGCCATCGGAAAGGCTCCGACGCCACATGCGAATTGACTCAATTATTGTTCAGAGCGGAGGGAATGCAAGGGCCAAGCCGGAGAAAATGACGGGTGGGACGACCATATCCTGGCCAGCAGGCGCGCATCGCCCAGCGCCCGGTGCAGCCGGCAATCCGCCGGGATCGCGCCGAGCACATGGCGGGCGACTTCTTCCAGGCGATGGCTTGCCAGGCGCGGGAAATGGCTGCGGCTGGCCACGAGACTGCAATGGATCGAGTTGTCCAGCGGCAAACCAAGCAAGTCAAGCTCGTATCTGAGGAAACGGGTGTCGAAGGGGGCATTGTGGGCAATGAGCGGGGTATTGCCGGCAAACGCGAGAAAGGCCGGCCAGACCTCCTCGGGACGCGGTTTGCCAACCAGCATGGGCAGGCTGATGCCATGAACCTGATGCGCCGCCCAGTGGATCTCGCAATCGACCTCGATCAGCGTCGAGAACTCTGCCTCGACTTCCCCACCCCTGACGGCGACGGCTCCGATCTCGATGACCCGGTCACCACGGGCGGGCGAGAGGCCGCTGGTTTCAACGTCGAAGAAGATCAGGCGCATGGGGGACCGTGGGGGTCAGGCACTCAGGGACACTCCTGGTCGCGGCCCTGTAATGCCATCCTGTTTATTATCCCGCCAGAAGTGGCGGCTCATTGCCGGGGCCTCGAAAATCCGGGGAGTATCCCTGACTTTCTTTTGAGTGGTGCCCTCGAAATTTTCCGAAAATTTCCGCTGATCAAAAGTGTCCCTCATTTCCCCGGGATGCGCCGGAAGGCTGCAGCGCCAGGGTGATTGCCTTGTCCAGCGGCATCAGTTTGCAGGGGAGCAGCTCCTGGATTCGTCGCTCCCGGCAGACGACCGGGTTGCCCAGCCCTTCGAGCAGCGCTTCGACCACGGCCCGGTCCTGACGGCTGAACAGGCCGACCCAGAGCCCGACCAGTGCGGGGGGGATGCGCGGCACCGGCACGAACAGGTTGACGCTGCCGCTGATCCTGGCGAAACGCTCGAGCAGGTCGCGGTAGCTCAGCACCTCCGGACCGCAGATGTCGAAGCTCCCTCCGGCGGTGCGCGGCTCGTCGATGCAGCCCGCCAGGTAGTGCAGCATGTCGGCGAGAGCGATCGGCTGGCAGGGGGTGTCGAGCACGGCCGAATCGAGGAGCAGCGGTTGGGTGTTCACCAGATAGCGCAGCAGCTCGAAGGAGGCCCCGCCGGCGCCGAGAATGATCGCCGCGCGCAAAGTGGTGGTCTGGAAGCGCCCTGCAGCGAGGATCGCCTCGACGTCGCAGCGGCTGGCCAGATGTTCCGACAGCGGCCCGCTGCGCTCCCCGAGCCCCGACAGGTAGATGACCCGGCGCACTCCGGCCTGTTCCGCCGCCGCGACAAAATTCTCCGCCGCCTGCCGGTCCAGTTCGTGGAAGCGGTCGCGCCCGGCCGCCAGAGAATGCACCAGGTAAATGGCACAGTCGATCCCTTCCAGGGCCGGCCCCAGCGTCTCCTGATGCAGCAGATCACCGATGGCCGTCTCCACACCGGCAGGTGCCGCCGGTTCCGGGCGACGGTAGAGACCGCGCAGCCGCTTGCCTCGCCCCAGCAGCACCGGGATCAGCCCCCGGCCGATGAAGCCGTTGGCACCGGTGATCAGAATGTCGGCTCGGGTCGGCATCGCTTTCGTTCCCGCGGGCCACACAAGGTGGGCCCCGCCCCCTTAACCATCTTCCACAATGCTATAATAACAGCTGACAGGCTGCTGTCGGGAGGACTGGCGCAACATGACTGGTAAATTCACGAGACTTACGACCATGGGGCTGCTGGCCCTGCTGGCAAGTGCATGTTTCGGCGAGCGTCCGATGAACCTGGGCGTCAAAGACGGGGTCCTGGTGGCATGCCCGCCATCACCCAACTGCGTGTCCAGTCAGGCGGCCGACGAAGGTCACCGCATTGCCCCGTTGTCGTTCAGCGACGCCCCGGAGACCGCCATGGCCCGACTGACTGGAATTCTCAAGAGCCGGCCGGATGTCACGATCATCGAAGCGACCGACAGCTACCTGCGGGTCGAATTGAGGACCACTTTCTTTGTCGATGACGCCGAATTTCTGCTGGATCGCGAGCGCCATGTCATCCAGGTTCGCTCCGCCTCGCGCCTCGGTTATTCGGATTTTGGCAAGAATCGACAGAGGATGGAGGAGATCCGGGGGCAGTGGCGTCAATGAAACGACTGCAGGGGTTACTTAGACTTTTCCATGCATCGCCCTGCATCCTCGGCGAAGGCGCCGTAATCGAGCGCTTGCGCCGCAACCCCGACCTGGAACTCGACCGCCACCTGGTCAATGCCGCGTTCATCTATGCCGCGGCGCCGCGCGCAGCTCTGGCGTCCATCTGTCGTCAATACCTGGAGATCGGCCGACACTTCGATCTGCCGCTGCTGGTCTCCACCCCGACCTGGCGGGCAAGCCGGGAGCGGATTGCCGCGGCCGGTTACGGCAGCCACGATGTGAACGGCGACAACGCCCGGTTTCTCGAGTCCCTGCGCAACAGTTGCGGCGACTACGCGTCGAAGGTGATCATCTGCGGCCTGATGAGCTGCCAGGGGAACGCCTACGGTCCGGATGAGGCCCTGGCTGTCGATGAGGCGCAGCACTTTCACGCCTGGCAGGCCAGGCAACTCGCTGATGCCGGAGTCGATGTGCTCCTGGCCTCTACTCTACCAGCCCTGAGCGAGGCAACTGGACTGGCCAAGGCCCTGGCGGCGACCGGCAGACCGTACCTGATCAGCTTCGTGGTGCGCCCGACGGGGACCATGCTCGATGGCACACCGTTGCACGCGGCCATTGCTGCGATTGACGCTGCCGCGACGCCGCAGCCGCTGGCCTACCTGATCAACTGCACCCACGCCTCGTTTGCGCGAGAGGCGCTGCTGCATCCGGTCAACTCGTCCCCCCTGGTGCGGCAGCGGGTCATCGGTCTGCTCGCCAACACGGCGGCACTCAGCCCGGAACAGCTGGACAACCGCACCAGCCTGGTCGAGGAAGACCCGACCGCCTTCGGCGCAACCGTCGCCGGGCTGCACCGAGAACTGGGGCTGAAGATCCTGGGGGGCTGTTGCGGTACCGACGACCGGCATATCCGCGCTCTGGCGGCCGAACTGGCGGCCGTCCAGAGGTGGCCTCTTTCTCGACCGAATGATCAGACGTTGAAGAGGAAGTGACAGATATCACCGTCCTCGATGATGTAGTCCTTGCCGTGCAACTGCATCTTGCCGGCCTTTTTCACGGCCTGCTCGGAGCCGGCGGCCATCAGGTCGTCAAATTTCATGACCTCGACCCGGATGAAGCCGCGCTCGATGTCGCTGTGGATCTTCCCCCCGGCCACCGGCGCCTTCGAGCCCTTGCGGATGGTCCAGGCCCGGCACTCGTCCTCGCCGGCGGTGTAGAAACTCATCAGCCCCAGGGCGTCGTAGAGGGAGGCGTTGATCCGGTCAAGGCTCGGTTCGACGATCCCCAGCGCCTCCATGAACTCCCGCTGTTCCCCCTCATCCTCAATCCCGGCAATCTCGCGTTCAATCTCGCAGGAGAGCGTGAAAACGCCGGGGCCGAAGTCTTTGCCGATCTCGTCCTCCGAGACGTTGCAGGCATAGAGCAGCGGCGTCCGGGTGACCAAATTCAGGCTCTTGATCACCTGTTCCTCGTCAGGGGTAAGGGTCACGGTGCTCAGGAACTTCTCTTCCTCCAGGGCCGCGTTGAAGCGGTTCAGGATCTCCTCCTCCAGGGCCTGGTTGGCCGACTGGCCGCCCTTCTTCTCCTTGGCGAGGCGCTGCAGACGGGTTTCCACCAGCTGCATGTCGGCCAGAAGCAATTCGCTTTCGATCATTGCCCGGTCCCGCGCCGGATCGACTGCGCCCAGCGGGTGAAAGACCTCCGGGGAGTCGAAGGCGCGGATCAGCAGGAAGAGCAGGTCGCAGCGCCGGGCCGGATCCATCCACAGCCGCGAGGTGCTGCCGTCGGTGATATCGGGGCAGAGCACGAAGAGGTTTTCGGCATAGGTGGTTTTTTTCGGCTTGTACAACCTGCTCAGGGCATCCACCCGGCTGTCGCGGATGGTTGCGACCCCTTCATAGGCTTCGCCGGCTTTGCGGGTGGCGGGGACCGGACGACCGGTGAGCAGGTTGAACAGGGTTTTCTTCCCCGTCTGGGCGAGTCCCAGGATGGCGATCTTCATAAGTCTGTCCTTTGGCAGGGGGGATTGTTCAGGCAAGCCTGTTGCGTGATGTTAGCGGACCGGGGGAAAAGGAGCAAGTCAAGTCAAATAAAGGGACACGACCAAGACACTCGAGCAGCGTCCCCTATGCGCCCAGTTTTTCTTGCACGCTGCGCACCTTCTCCTCCATGCTCTGCGCCCGGTCGGTGCGGGTCCCCAGTTTGATGGTGGTGGTGATGCGCGGGGCACCCATCGCGTGGACCGCCTCGTGGCAGCGCTTCACCGCCGCGAACACCGCCTCCCACTCCCCCTCGATGTTTGTCCCGTAGGCGTGCAGGGAGCTCTTCAGACCGGCTTCCGCCAGCACCTTTTCACACGCGGCGACGTACGGCGACAGGGATACGCCGACACCGAGCGGAACGATGCACAGGTCGATCATGACCTTCATGGCTGCTCTCCTCCCGGCCTCCTGGAATTAACGAGTGATGCCCCCGGCATTCGATCATGTCGGACGGCTGTATGTCATTGCCAGAACCAGACCAGCTACTCGGGAAACGTGACTTCGAGGGGCGGGCGACGCGACGTCGCGGCCGGTCCGTAATTGGTCGAGAGATAGTCGAGGATGATCTTCTCGAGTTCCGGCTCCAGCTGGCGCAACCCCTGATTCTTCTGCATCCAGCGGATCATCTCCAGCCAGCCGTCGCGATCGGCCTTGTTCTGGGTGATCAGCATCGGTGAATGGCAGACCGTGCAGGTCTTTTTGACCTCCTCGAAGCCCGGCGCAACGATCAGCCCGCTGTCCTTGTCAATCTGCGGCCCGGCGGCATTCACCGGCAGAGCAGCAAGTATCTGCAGGGCCGTCAGCACGATCAGCCGGTTGATGGTCTTGTGCATGTCGCCCCCTTGTTCAGACAACCTTGACGGCGACCCGGTGACAGGCATTGTTCAGGTAGCCGCGCGGGTTCCATCCGGGAACGACCATCGGCTGCATGACCCCGGAGTCGTCGGTGGCCCGTGCCCAGATCTCGTAATAGCCGGTCTGCGGAAACTTGACTTTGGACGACCAGTTCTGCCAGCCCAGCCGGTTGCGCGGCTTCATCAGGGCGCAGGGCTGCCAGGTCGAACCGAAGTCGATGGAGATTTCCATGGCCTTGACCGCGCGGTCGCCGGCCCAGGCGTGGCCGCGTACCTCCACCTCCTGCCCCAACGTCGCAACGGTCCCCGATTTGGGTGAGGTGATCAGCGACTTGACCGGCATCGATTCAATAATGACCATATCCTCCTCGGGGACCTTGGCCCCCGGGGCGACCGGATGACCGGGGACCCGGTAGGACATGCCGGTCATTTTCGGCCCGTCGTGGACCTTGTTGCGAATGGCGATGCGCTTAAGCCATTTGCCGCAGGTCGAACCGGGCCAGCCGCCGGTAATCAGGCGCAGCGGATGGCCATGCAGCAGTGGGATCTCTTTCCCGTTCATGGCCCAGGCGAGCAGCGATTCCTCTTCCATGGCCTTGGCGATCGGCACCCCGCGCGAGATCACGACCTTGTCCGGATCACCGCTGACATCGATATCGGCCCCGTAGTAGCCGATATAGACGGCGTCCTCCTTGAGACCGACATGCTCCAGGACGTCGCGCAGGCGGGCTCCGGTCCACTCGGCACAGGAGACAGCTCCCACCCGCCACTGATTGCCCCTGGCGGGAGGGTTGAATTCCGCGCGACCGTTGCCGCCGCATTCGATCTGGATGTGGTAGGTGTAGGCTTTGAACATCTTCTTCAGGTCGGCCAGAGGAAAGGTCATCGAACGCCTGGCCGATTCCCCGTCGATGGTCAGCGACCAGGTCGCCGCATCCGGGTTGACCGGAGGAAGGCCATTGTTGCGCACGAACATCTTCGGAAAAGGCGTGATGTCATCGTCCAGGAAGTGCGGCGGGGTTTCGGCGTTGAGCGGCCTGGTGTTGAGTACAATCATCTCGGGAATCTTCCCCTCGATGATCATCATCTCCTCGGCATTGGCCAGGCCGACCGGCTGCAGCCCCTCCGGGAACAGTTCGCCGAACGGCACATGCATGCCAATAGCGGCGGCTATGGCCGTCGCGCTGCTGCTGCGAATGAAGGTTCGTCTGGAGACACCGGCGAAGTCCTTTTCTTCTGCATCAGATGTGTTCTGCATCATTTCGCGATTTGCGCCTTGTTCCATAGCTCACCTCCCGCATCGAGAAAAAGTGGCAGTTTTTTCGAAGTATAGCCAATGTTTTGAAGATTGCATCAAGCGGTGCGGGTGATCACAAACAAATAACGGCCGCCCACCGGGGTGTGAGCGACCGCATTTGTCAATTACCTATGCAATCCTTGTGAAAACCGGGAAATATTCCTGATTTCCTCCGTTGGCGCTACGGCAGGCCGGAACCGGGGCGAGGCTTGCACTTCAGCAGCCGCTTCACCCCTTGGCCGGTGATGGCAGCGACCGCCGGGAGAAGCCGGCCCTTTTCCCCGAGGATGCGGGCATAGAGCGCCGCCCGGTTGCGGGGCGGGCGGCGCCGCGCCGGGCGGTCGACCAGGTGCAGCGCCTGCTGCGGGCAGGCCTCCAGGCAGGCGCCGCAGCCGAGGCAGACCGTCTGGTCGACCGCGGCCATACCCCGCTCCGGCAGGGGGCGAATGCAGGCCGCATTGCAGGCGGTGAAGCACCGGCCGCACAGGTTGCACCGCCCGGCGTCGACAGCCGCCAGGAACGAGGTCTTGGCGAGGCCGTCCGGGAACCCCTCGCGCACGCCGGCCATCAGTTCGCAGCAGCAGTGGCAGCAGTTGCAGATGAAGGACGGCTGCTCGCGGATGTTGTCGGTGACGTGGGTCAGGTGATACCCCCGGGCGATATCGAGAATGGCGAGAAGCTCGGCGGTGCTCTTCTCCTGCATGAAGCCGCGCCGCACCAGAAAGCGCGCCCCCTGCCCGAGGGCGATGCAGATCCCCTCGACCGGCGCGCCCTTGGCGCAGGTTTCGCCGAGATGCTCGCGCCGATGGCGGCAGAAGCACAGCCCGGCGGCCCCGTAGCCGGCCTCGCGCACGATGCGCCGGGCATCCTCCCAGCTGGTGACCGTGGAGGTGACCGTCACCTTGTCCTCGTAGACCAGCGCCCGGGTCAGCTGCGTCGGGGAGCCGAAAAACTCCTCGGCCTGCCCCGGCCGCACCTCGTGCAGGTAAGCCTGCATCAGCCGTGCGACCTCGGCCAGCGGCAGGTCGGTGCGGCGCTTCATGAAGGTGAACTCGAAGAAGCCGGTGAGCCCGGGCATCAGCAGCCAGCAGGTCGTGTCGCCGCACGGCAGGTCCATCACCAGCCCCTTGTCGGCCATGCGCTCCAGTTTTGGCAGCAGCTCGGCCACCGGGAGGCCGGTTGCCGCCGCCAGCTCCTCGCTGGAAGCCTCGGCCAGCGGGAAGCGCGAGGCGATGAACGCCTCCTCCGCGCTGAAGAGCAGCGTCAGGATGGCGCGCAGCTGCTCGTTGTCGACCAGCCCGACCGGGTAGCGGTTGAGTCGGTCGATCAGCGGGATCAGATCGGACTTGCCGGATAGCAGCTGGCCCATGGGGTTTAGGGAAGCCCCCCCTTTTCCAGCAACCGGAAGATCGCGCGGTAGTACCTTTTGTCACCGGTATGCCGGTAGCGCTCGATCTGCTCGTGGAGCGCCGCATGGTCGAGATCAGGGGCACTCTGTTCAAGCGCGGAAAGGGCTTCGTCGCCGTGATGCGGGTCGAGCAGGCTCTCGCGCAACTCCTCGCGCTGCTGGAAGCGGAGCGCCTCCTCGTGACTTAACCGGCGCTGCCCGCCCAGAGCCATGCTCAGGGCGGCAAGGAGTTCATCGTCGGCGCGCAGATCCCCGGCAAGGTGCCGCAACTGGCGTGCGCGCGCGGCAGAGGCTTTCATTTTGCGCACCTGTTCGAATTCATCCCGCAGCTCTTGCGGCAGCGGCAGCCCCTTGAAGGCGGTATCAGGAAGTGCCGCGAGCTGATGAGTCAGCTCGACCACCGCCTCGGCCGCCAGCTTGCGCCGGGTGCGGCTGGGGCGTTCGCTATCGGGGGGGAGACGTCGCATTGCAGGACCTTTCAGCCTTTTGAAAATGAGATTAGCTGGGGACACTTCAGAAATGTCCCCAGCCAATCCCGTTGATTTATCTATTTCACTTCGTTTTCCGGAGCAAAGCGCCCGAGGTTGAAATCCTCCTTGCTGATTTCCTTGACCTCCGAATTCTGGATGATCACCACCGCGCCGGTGCGGGCATCCCGGAGCCTTACCGCTCCACCGTGTATCTTATCGTAATCCTTCGTATAATAGATCTTTTCCGACACGGGATCTTTCACCTGATAGTAGGCACAACCGCCCACCAGGAATACCAGACCCGTTAACAAAGCGATACCCAGTCCTTTCATGGCTCGTTCTCCCTTCTCCTGACGTTCTTCCTGCAGTCAGGCTGCGAACCCATTATAGCAAGGTTGGTGAATGGCTGCAGGGTACCCTGATGGCATTACCATCACAGCTTTTCCTGAACGCTTCGCACCTTGTCCTCCATGCTCTGCGCCCGGTCGGTGCGGGTTCCCAGTTTGATGGTGGTGGTGATGCGCGGGGCGCCCATCGCGTGCACCGTCGCGTGGCAACGCTTCACCGCCGCGAACACATCGTCCCGCTCCCCCTCGATGTTCGGCCCGTAGGCGTGCAGGGAGGTCTTCAGGCCGGCTTCCGCCAGCACCATTTCACACGCGGCGACGTACGGCGACAGGGAGACGCCGACGCCCAAGGGGACGATGCACAGGTCGATCATGACGTTCATGGGTGTTCTCCTGCCGGAGTCATAAGTCCAATAGGTCATATATGACCAATAAGACCTATGATGGTTTTCTACTCTCCCGCCGCAGACGATACAGCTTCTCGGTGAATCCGCCCTCCTCCAGGAAATCGCTTTCCAACCGGCGCAGCTGCTGGTCGAGCAGATAGTTGGTCTGGTGGATCAGGCAGATCAGCGTGTTGGCGGCAATTTCTGGGGAAGCTTTTTCAACATAGGTCCTATAAGTCTCATAAGACCTATCAGACCTATAAACCAGCTTTCTGACCGCTCCCGCTTGCGGGTTTTCTTTGGTCCAGGCAGGCAGCCCCTTCTGGCGCAGGAAGTCTTCGTAATCGAGTAGCAACTCCTCCAGGCTGGCGCGGGCCACGCCGATCAGCTTCAGCTCGGTCTTCTTCGAGGTGCCGGAGGCCATGCTCCCTTCGGCGATGTTCTGCTTGCCGCTGCGGGCGGCCTGGACCATTTGGTCGATGGTGCGGCTGCGTCGGTCGATGAAGCGGTCACAGAAGCGGACGGTGGCATCGTAGACAATCTCCGCCCCCTGGTACGATTTCAGCTGCCGGTAGCCGCCGTGCGGTCCGATCAGTTCAACTCCGCGGTCTTTCTCCGCCATGGTGTTCCCTCCGGTCATTGAAACACATATCAATAAACAAGGACATTTTATGACAAATGTCCGCGTTCGGCAATGTTCGGTGGCAGAAGTTACAAGGCCGGCGAATTATGTGTGGTGGCGCCGGAATTCCACCAAATCATCGTGCCAGATATCGCACATCGCCGCACACCCAGCACAGATGCAGCACAACCCCCTCTCGGTGACCGACCGTAACCAGGCGATTGACCTCGACCTCGACACCAAGTAGCCCTTGGGCACGCCGGCAAAGTCACGGAGTGAATCGACCTTCTGGATACCCGGCAAAACAGATGGGACAAATTGACGAACTCATACCCGTCAACCTCCCTGAAAACCCAAGGTGCTAACATAACCCTGCCTGGCAAACGAGCATCCGGCATATTTCCCGGACAGGCCGCCTCAACTGACCGGACCTCCTTCAAACGACAGACCACGGCAGGATGAGGCAACGCAAGCCCCGGCCTCACGCAACAGGCAACTATCGCCTGCCAGTCCCGCCGGGGTTTGCTTATGGGAATAACCAGGGACGCCTTCCTGAGTCGGCCCATGAATTCGTGACCTCCGGTAAATTCCTCTGCATCAATCGGCCAACTGTCGAGACACCTCGAGAAAATCCTTTTCTCTGCGAATGAAGGCTTCAACGACCAATGGGTCGAGGGCTTTCCCTGCATCTTGACGAATCAGTTCACAACATTCTTCATGAGGATACGGCCCCTTGTAGCGCCGCCGAGAGCGCAGGGCATCGTAGATATCGGCTATTGCCATGATCCGCGCCGACAGCGGGATGTCCTCGCCCTGAAGCCCGGCCGGGTAGCCCTTGCCGTCCCAGCGCTCATGGTGGCACTGAGCGATTTCGATGGCCGTTTTCAGAAACGATTCGAAACTCAACTTGGCTTCGGCCCGGCGCAGGACCGAGGCGCCGTACTCACTGTGCTTTTTCATCAGTTCGAACTCGTCCGGCTCGAAACGCCCCGGCTTGCACAGCACAGTATCCGGGATGCCGACCTTGCCGATATCGTGCAGCGGCGCCGACTTGGCAAGGCTGTCGATATATTTGTCGGTAAGGACCTGACGGTCGCGTTCACCGCGGCTCAACTCTTCGGCCAGCAGGCGCACGTAGCTGGTGGTCCGCTCGATGTGATTGCCGGTTTCGGTGTCGTGCATTTCGGACTGATAGGCCAGGGCGTGGATCGTCACATCCTGAGTTTCGAGCAAGCGCAGGGTGGTACGACGATAGCGGTAATGTGCCTGGTAAAAAATGGCAAACAGCAACAGGTACAGGACACCCCCCGCGACGGCAATCCATCCCCATACCGTGCGACGGGTGTCAGCCAGGCTCCGTTCCAGGTCGATGTCGGTTTCATACAATTCAACGGCGCCGAGGACGTAGCCCGCATAAATCACCGGCGAGTAAACCTCGAGAACGATCTTCGCCCCATGCTCGGTGATATTCTCGCTCTTTTCCGCACTCTTTTTGCCATAGGCGACCTCCCCTCGCAGGGCTTGGTCGAGCAACGGGTTTCCGGCGAAATTCTGGCCGATCAACTCATTACGGTCACTCCAAAGCACGTCGCCGCGTTCGTTCCAGACCTTGATCCTGAATACTCCGGGGATATCCAACAGGGCGGCAAAAAACTCGCCGACCTCTTCCGGGACTTTCTCCCCCGGGGGACTCTGGAACCACCGGGCAGCCTCTGGATGCTGCTTGAGAGTCGTCCGCACCAACTCCGGGAAAACCCTGAGATGGCTCTGGATGACTTCCTCGGTGACCCTCTTCGTCATGATCTGCGCCAAAATGAGCGTCACCAGCAGGACCACTACGAACGTAATCACGGTGTACTGCAGGATTACGTGACTGCGGATCATCTCGCTGTGCTTGATCATGTGCCCCCTGGCGCGACGGATTAAAATTGTTCCTCATTGTAGGAGCACGCAACGACGATGTAAATATCAACGTGGGAGAGATGGCCTACGCTGTCCGGTCCGGCCCGAGCCCGCCGGCCCAGATCTGGTATACTTTTCCAGGAACGCCCCTGCGAAAGGAACCCGCCGTGACCGACCTGCTCTTCTCCCCCTTTGCGATCAAGCACCTCACCCTGCGCAACCGCCTCGGCGTGGCGCCGATGACGCGGATGTCGTCGGTGGCCGACAGCATCCCCCGCCAGGACGTCCTCGATTTCCTGGTGCGTCGGGCCGAGAACGGCGCGGCCATCGTCTACACTGAAGCGATCGTCACCGACTACGAAAGCGCCCAGGGCTATCCCGGTCAGGCGCGCCTGACCACCCAGCGCCAGATCGATGCCTGGGCCCGGGTTACCGACGGGATCCGCAAAGCCGGGGCGGTGTCGGTCATGCAGATGTTCCACTGCGGGCGGATGGCCTGGCCCGAGATCAACCCGGCCGGCCGGGCGATCGCTCCAAGCGCCGTCACTCCGCAGCAACTCAACCCACTGACCGGCCAGCCGTATCCGGTACCCGACGTGATCAGCCGCTTCGACATCGAGCATGTCATTCACGGCTTCGGCGAAACCGCCAGGGGGGCGGTGGCGGCAGGTTTCGACGGCATCGAGATCCACGGGGCCCACGGCTACCTGATCAGCCAGTTCCTCTCCGCCTACTCCAACCGGCGCGAAGACGACTACGGCGGCTCGGCGGAGCGGCGCTGCCGCTTCGCCCTCGAGGTGATCAGGGCCGTGCGCAGCGTGGTCCCCGCCGACCGGTTGCTGCTCTTCCGTATTTCCAACTGGGGGGTGGCTGACATGGAGGTGTCGTTGTTCGCGGATGCCGCGGAATGGCAGGAGGTGATCGGCCGGCTCGTGCACGAACCGCTCGACGCCCTGTCGGTGTCGACCTACGACTACCGGACGCCGGCGTTCGGCACCACTTTGACCATGGCGGCGCTGACCCGCCAGATGACGGCCCTGCCGCTGCTCATCTGCGGGCAGATCAGTGATCGCGCCAGTGCCGAGGAGGCACTGACGGATGCCGACATCGCCCTGAGCAGCAAGTCGATCCTGCTCAACCCGGAATGGGTGGCCGACGTGCGCGCCGGCAAGAGCCTGCCGGTGCGCCGGGCGGAAGAGGCCAATATCGCCTACACCACTGAACCGCTCCCTTGAGGCCTTTACCCGCCAACGGCCAACCCCGTGCCGAATCCAGACAACAGCCAAATAAAAAAAACCCCGATTTCTCGGGGCTTTTTGTCCAACTCTGGCTGCCGCTGGTTGATAAATGGTGGAGGTGGCGGGAATCGAACCCGCGTCCGAAAATCATCCACATCAGGCGTCTACATGCTTAGTCCGCGTTTTAAGTTAACCCTAGGAACTCCCACGAACGGGATGCCTTTCGGGCGAGCCTGCTAAATTTCGCCTTGGTGCCACAGGCACTCACCAAAGCTAGCCCACTGAATGACATCCCTGATCCCCCGTGGGCGAGAAGTTCAGAGATGTGGTCGCCTAATTAGGCGGCCAGTGCGTAATGAACGTCGTTGTCGGCGTTTATTAAGTTGGGCTTGTTACGGAGCCAGCCCACTCCGGCATGCAACCTGCGCTTCCAATCCCCGTCGAAACCTGGGCACCCCCTT
>JAMPXI010000070.1 GCA_023701265.1 Desulfuromonadales bacterium
GGCGGCGAAGTAACCGGCGGCAAAGCGCAGCAGGCTGATGCCGATATACGGCCACAAGTCGCCGCTCGAAAAAAGTTCCGCGAAGCCTTGCGCCACCGCCAACGGTGACGGGAACAGATATTCAGGGTAGACGTTGAGCACCGCAACCCACTGCCAGAGGCCCAACAGGAGCAGAAAGGTTGCCGCGGGCGCCAGGATGGCGCGAAGCTGCTTCATTACTTCTTCCCTTTGGCCTCGGCCGGAAGCAGCGAAAGGTTGAGCAACTGGTCCAGGTTGACCGGTTTCTTGAGGAGATTCAATTCCAGGGCATATTGCTGCAACTGCTCGACCTCGTCGCGCTTGACGTGCAGCTCAGAATAGGTGGCGTCGTGGCTCAAGGCCTCTGCGAATACCTTCTCGTCGATATTGATGTACTTGCGGGCGATGCTGATCGCCTCCTTGCGGTTGGTGTCAATGAATTTGCCGGCGACCGCAAAACTTTCCACGTATTCCCTGGTGGCCTCAGGATAATCCTTGATGAAGTCAGGGTTGAACACCAGGCCGCAGCAGATGTAGTTGGGCCAGATATCCTTGGCATTGAGCAGCTCCTTGCCGAACCCGGACTGGATGGCCTTGGTGCCGAACGGTTCGGCGACGATGAAGCCCTTGATGTCGCCGCGGGCCAACGCCGCCGGCATGTCGGGCGGCGGCATTTCGATCCACTCGACGTCCTTGAGGGTCAAGCCCTCCTTCTTCAATGCCTGAGAAAGGAGGATGTTGTGCACCGACATGCGGTGGGGTATCGCCACCCGCTTGCCTTTGAGATCCTTGACCGCGTTGATCTCCTTGGCCACGGTCAGAATGTCGCCATGCCGATGGCTGAGCGAGACGACCGACTCGGGAATCCCCTTCTCGGCGCCGGCCAGGGCGAGCACCAGCAGTTCGGATACCGCCTGAACCTGCCCGGAGTTGTAGGCATCGAGCAGTTCCGGCCAGGAACTGAACTTGATCGGCTCGACTTTCAGCTTCTGGTATTTACCCGCGTTGAAATGGTCGGCGACCACCACCGCGAGGGAATGGGTGATCGGCAGATAGCCGATCTTGAGGGTCGGCACGTCGGCGGCCGCGACGCGGCCGGCCGGGATCAGCAAGGCCAGCAGCAGGGCGGCGCCCAGCAGTTTGCGGGATAATTTCAGGGCAGCGTTAATCATGGTGGTGATCCTCCGTTTCGTCATGATGGTGATGGTTGTGAGTCGCTTGCCGGTCGGGCTGTCGTTTACTCAGGCGCAGCGTTGTCGAGGCGGCGGGTGCCTGCCAGCCGAGGGCGGCGCGCCGAGCGTCGAAGTCGGCAACGATCCGTTGGGCCAAAGCGGTCGGGTCGGGGTCGATGACCATGACCGCCCCCAGCAGTTCCTGCGTGTCCTCGTAGAAGAAGCGGGCGACCTGATCCGAGCCGTCCAGCGGCGGCGCGATGCAGTGATAGGAATTGAGCCCCAGCAGACGAAAGCCCATGGCGGCGCCCAAGCCCTTCTCGTTCGACCATTCGGGGCTGGAAAACGCCAGGGGGAGACGTTTGAGCGGTTCGCCGGCAGCGTTGGCGAGGGTCCGGAAAAAGGCCGAAGCCCGGGCGTTGTCGAGGCACTCCCCCATGTGCCAGACCGGCGGCAAACCGTGCGGGCCGAGGGCGGCATTGAGTCCGGCCCCGGCGGCAGCCAGTGCCTCGGGGAGACAGAAACCGAGCTTGAGCAGGGCATAGGCCGCGCAGCCGTTGGTCAGGGGGAGGATATCGTGGGCGATCAGTTCGTCGGCGACCTTGACCACCGCTTCCTCAAAGACGACCTTGGGATTGTTGCAGCCGACCAGGTTGACCACCCCGCGGATCCGGCCGCTTTGCAGATGCTCCAGCAGCACCTCGGCGCCGCCGAAGGTGGCCAGGATATTTTCCACCGAAAAACCGACTTCCGCTTCCATCCGTGCCGGCGGTATGAAGACCTTGCCGCTCTGTCGTCCGCCGAAGGACTCGATGCCACGACGGACGATCCGCTCGGCAAGGGCGTCAGCCTGATCGAGATTGCTGTGGTGATGGTCGAAAGCGATGTGCTCGGCGCCGGGGAGCCGCGCCGAGTCGCTGGTCGTGACCACCCGCGTGTGAAAGCAGGCTGCCACATCCATGATGCCGGGGAAGACGTCCTGGACATCCGCCACCCACAGGTCAAGCGCGCCGGTCGCCAGGGCCAGTTCCGCGCCGACCGCATTGGTCAGCGGCGTTACCTCGCCGAATTTGGCCAGCGCCGAGTGCCCGGAACAGCAGATGCCATAGAGGCGGATGGTTGCGGCGCCGGCCGACTGTGCCTCGGCAATCAGCTCGTCGCGCCGGGAGGCCTTGACGATGGCGGCCACCAGCACCGGGGAATGGCCATGCACGGCGATGTTGACCGTGTCCTCGCTGATCGCCCCCAGGTTGGTGTCAATCCGGCTGCGTTTGGGCAGGCCGTAGAGGCAATCCATGGCGATGCTCGAGCCAACCACGCTGCTCCAGGCAAAGGCCAAACCGCAGCGCAGCATCTGTCGGGTAACATTTTCCCAGTCGCCGTCGGTGCCGGTGGTGGTGCGATGCAAGGCTTCGAAGACCTCGTGGTAGGCCCCCACCGGCAGGATGTCCAGTTCTTTCCAGACCGCCAGTCGTTCCGGCGGAGCCAGGGCCGCCAGGGTCTGGTGCGGTCCCGGCAGAGTGCGGCAGAGGTCGTCGAGCAGGATCATGGCAATCTCGCCGGCCAGTTCCCGGACCGACTTCGTTTCGTCAAAAATGCCGAAGGCCTTGGCCGTTGCGATCACTTTTTCCGGGCCGAGCAACGGCAGATCGAGGGAGCCGTCGGCTGCCCCCTTGAGCGCCAGCATCACTTCCCGCCCCCGGGCGCCATGCGCCGCCGCGCCGGCGGCGGTCCAGCGCAGCAGGTTGCGGGCCACGATCAGGTGCGCATCGGCGCCGCAGACTCCGCGCGGGCTTTTGGGCGTAATCCGACATGGTCCCATGTGACAGTTCTTGCAGCAGGTGCCGTTCAGCCCGAAGCCGCAATGCGGCTTCTGGGCATCGAAGCGGTCGAGGCTGGTTTCAATTCCCGCCTGTTCGAGATGCCTGAGCATCGTCCGCACCGACGGGTCGGGCGTGCGCTCGATGACATCGGCTTTGCTGGGGAATTTCCGACGGTTAGTCATCATTTGCTCCGAAAATTCATGAACATTTATCGCTTCGCTTCCGTAAACAACACTAAATCAATAGGCTTTACTGATATATTCATCTATCATTTCAGTCAACAAAAAAAATGCTGGTTTCGCATACGCACGTCAACAATACTCTTTTCACGTATTTTCAGGGCAATGGGTCTTTCGAGGCCTGCTTGCCCACCCTGTTTTTCAGAGAGCGACAGAACTGATAGAATGAATGAAAATCGGGCGGGAGTTGCTTATGTGCGAACTGCTGGGAATGAACTGCAACGTGCCGACGGATATCTGCTTTTCCTTCAGCGGCTTTCGCCGGCGCGGCGGCGCCACCGGCGTCCACAGTGACGGCTGGGGGATCGGCTTCTTCGAGGGAAAGGGCGTGCGGCTGTTCCTCGACCCGCAGCCCTCGGCACATTCGCCGGTGGCCGAGCTGGTACGCTCCTATCCGATCCATTCGCTCAACGTGATCGCGCACATTCGCAAGGCCACCCAGGGGCGCGTCGCCCTCGAAAACACCCACCCGTTCACCAGGGAACTGTGGGGCCGCCAGTGGCTCTTCGCCCACAACGGCAATCTGCCGGAATTCCGGCCAGCGATGACCGGCAGCCCGGCCCCGGTCGGCGATACCGACAGCGAACGGGTCTTTTGCTGGCTGCTGCAACGCCTGCGCGAGCGCTTCGGCGACCGGGCCCCCGAAGCCCGGGCGCTCTTTGCCGCGCTGGGCGAACTGACCCCGGCTTTTGCCGGGTCGGGGATCAGCAACTACCTGCTCTCCAACGGCGAGGTCCTGATTGCGCACTGCTCGACCCGGCTCAGCTACATCATTCGCGAGGCCCCTTTTGGCGAGGCGCACCTCAGCGACGAGGAGATGACCGTCGACTTCAGCCAACTGACCACTCCGGACGACCGGGTCGCGGTCATCGCCACCCTGCCGCTGACCGACAACGAGTCCTGGGTGGAGATGCGGCCGGGAACCTTGTGGATGTTTCACGAAGGCGCGGTCCTGGCGCAGTGCGACACAATTCCCGGTCCTGCGCGATAATTTGACCGGCATACATGCTTAATGTCCGTTCGGACATATTCAACAATAGCGGCCCTTGCTCAGCTTGCGCTCACGCAACCATTCGCTGATGATGCCTATCGCGCAGCCAACCCCGGCATCAACCGTGATTGCCTTGACCGGACAGTTGAGGGCGCAGGCCCCGCACTCCATGCACGCATCCCTGTCGGCCAGAACAGCCTTCCCGCGGGCGATGATGAACACCTGGTGAGGGCAGACTTCGACGCAACGGCCGCAGCCTGTGCAGGTTGGCTGGTCAAGTGCCAGAGTGACCACGTTATTCAGATAACGAAAACCGTCCATATCGCCTCAGCCCTGAATGAAACGACTCAGCACCAGCAGCAGCGTCCCTGTCACGATCGAGATCCCCATGACCGGAAGGCCGAACCGCATCTCCTTCCTGACTCCGGAGCGAGAAGTGAACGTGGTACAGCCGGTAAAGTTGAGGGTGTGGTATGCGCTCACCGATGGCAGGATAAGAAAGGCGGCGGTTGTCGCCAGGGGTGTCCAGTGGCCCCCGGTCAGGAGAAGGAAGCAGCAGGTCCAGAGCAGGCCGACCACAGCCCCTTTGAGAGCAAAACTTTTGCCTGGCAGCCAAGGGAGCAGGAGCGGCCCCAACACAATTCCACTCAAGGCGGCGCCGACATAGGCAACGAACGCGGCCATCCCGACCGGGAGTCCCCCGGCCGCGGCGCATGCCAGCAATACGACGGCAGATATCACCGCCAATGATTTGAGTTCCAGAACAACTTCGACGGGGATCAACACCAGACGGTCATACCAAGAGAACCGCAACGCCCGCATGGCTGGCGTGGTGACCATACCGTTGTCCAGATATTTCGGCAGGTCAACGGCATGGATGGTGGCGTAGCTGACCGTGAAGCCACAGCGTCGAGTCACCTCGTGAGCCGCTACGCCGGGGGCTCCCAGAATCGGCAGAACCAGCCGGCGGTGAGTCACAACTTTAGCGAGTTCACTGGACGTAACACGCCGCACGAGTTCCTCGGTGCCGAACGTGCCTTTTCCTGCCGCGCACCAGACATTGATGCCGAAGGTCTCCAGCACCAGCACCCAGACATTGCGTCCTGCCAGCGCTTGACGTACAGCGTCGTACGTCATCTTGTAGTTGGCGGTTACCACAACCGGCGACCCGGAGTCAGGGGCTCCGCACGCGTAAAGACCGGGCGGGACGATATAGTTCATCCGGCCGATGCCCCAGCGGGCCTTGCAGGTGCCCAGATGGTCGGCATAAACCAGCTTGCTCGATATGCACGGCACTCGACCCGCCGGCGTATCCAGCCACTTGATGAACCCCGGTACCTTGTCAGTGATTCCCCCGCCACCGGCGGAGGTGCGTGGGCCTCAACAAGGTGGTTTGTCGGGATTACTTGCCTGAGTCGATGCGCCCGCGGACAGCACGAGTGGCTCCTCTTTTGTGGATGTCACGTTCAGCCCGGCACCCGGAACATCATTCGCTTGCGGCATGTTTTTTCTCCTGGATCAAGCGTTACTGCTTTTACTCTAACACCATCCCATGGGTGACGTCACGATCCGGGGTGCTGGTGTTGTCCATTGACTGGTGCGATTTCAGCCGTTTCCCGAAACTTCCCGGCAGGGCGCAACCAATCCGCAGCCACCAAAAATAAAAGAGCCGTAACCAGCCAAGGTTACGGCTCTTTTTCTTTTCCTGGTGCCGAAGGGGAGACTCGAACTCCCACGGCCCTACGGCCACTAGACCCTGAACCTAGCGTGTCTACCAGTTCCACCACTTCGGCAAAAGCGGAGGTCTTTATACCAAACGGTTCGGCGCAATGCAACCAGAAAAAATACATGCACAAGGCCGCCGGTATGGTAAATTCATAGAATTGACGCATTCACCGATCCATGCTATTCGGAATCGGTGTTTCTTGACCTGGCAGCTAAACAACCTTGACGCTCATACCCCAACAAGGAGCCTCCCCATGGCCGACTCACCCTCCTACGGACTTGGCACCAAAGCCCTGCACGCCGGGCACACCCCCGACTGCGCCACCAACGCCCGGGCCGTCCCCATCTACCAGACCAGCTCCTACGTGTTCAACTCCAGCGAGCATGCGGCGCGCCTGTTCGCCCTCGAAGAGCCGGGCAACATCTACACCCGGCTCATGAACCCGACCACCGACGTCCTGGAAAAACGCCTCGCGGAGATGGACGGCGGCGTCGGCGGCCTGGCCTTCGCCTCGGGCTCGGCGGCGATCACCACGGCGGTGCTGAACCTCGCCAAATGCGGGGACAACATCGTCTCCACCCAGTATCTCTACGGCGGCACCTACAACCTGTTTCACTACACCATGGCCCGGTTCGGCATCGACGTAAAATTTGTCGACACCTCCAACCCGGCCAACGTCGCCAAGGCCATCGATGCGAACACCAAGGCGGTCTTCATGGAGTCGATCGGCAACCCGAAGAACAACGTCGATGACTTCGCGGCCATCTCCCGCATCGCCCACGACAACGGCCTGCCGCTGATCGTCGACAACACCGTGACCACCCCCCTGCTGTTCCGCCCCTTCGAGCATGGCGCCGACATCATCTGCTATTCGCTGACCAAGTTCATCGGCGGGCACGGCACCTCCATCGGCGGCGCCGTGGTCGACTCCGGCAAGTTCGACTGGTCGAGCGGGCGCTTCCCGGAATACACCACCCCCGACCCGAGCTACCACGGCCTGGTCTATCATCAGGCCCTCGGCCCGCTGGCCTACATCCTGAAGATGCGCGTCACCCTGCTGCGCGACATGGGCGCCTGCCTCTCGCCCTTCAACGCCTTCCTCTTCCTGCAGGGGCTGGAAACGCTGCACGTGCGCATGCCGCGCCACTGCGGCAATGCCCTGGCGGTTGCCAAGTTCCTGGAGGGACATCCGTGCGTCAGCTGGGTCAACTATCCGGGGCTGGAGAGCCATCCGGATCATGTCAGGGCGAAAAAGTACCTGCCGGCCGGCCAGGGGGCGATCCTCGGCTTCGGCATCAAGGGCGGACGGCCGGCCGGGGCGAAGTTCATCGACAGCGTCAAGCTGTGCAGCCACCTGGCCAACATCGGCGACGCCAAGACCCTGGTGATCCATCCGGGGACCACCACCCACCAGCAGCTGTCGGACGAAGAGCAGCTGGCGGCGGGCGTCAGCCCCGACTTCATCCGCGTCTCCGTCGGCATCGAGGATGCCAACGACATCATCGCCGATCTCGACCAGGCGCTGAAGGCAAGTCAGGGCTAAACTTACCCCCTCATCCGCCCCTGTCGGGGCACCTTCTCCCTGGGGGAGAAGGGAGGCGCTTCCCCTCTCCCCCAGGGAGAGGGTGGCCGCAGGCCGGGTGAGGGGACAGACGGCAGGAACTGGCAAAAGCGGGCCTAATGGCCCGCTTTTGTTTGCCCGCCAGTTGGCTGCATGCTATTTTCTATTGTTGACTGCCGACAGGACCAGCCCCCTGTCCCCAGCACCCAGCCCCAGAGGTTAAGATGCGCAACTGGCTCGAATACATCCCCTTCATCATGATCGCCAAACTGGTGCGCGCCCTCCCCCGCCGGACGGCTCTCGCCCTCGGCCGTCGCCTCGGCACCCTTGGCCGCCATCTGCAGCCCCGCCTGAACCGGCGGGCCAGGGAGAACCTGCGGCACGCCTTCCCGGAGAAACCGGACGCGGAGATCGAGACGATCCTCCGCCGGATGTTCCGTTATCTGGGGATGGGGTTTATCGAGATGCTGCGCCTCGACCTGGCGAAGGAAGTTACAGATCTCGAGCGGGACTGCACGGTGATCGGCGCGGATCATCTGCGCACCGCCCTCGCCGACGGACACGGCTGCATCCTGCTGACCGGCCATGTCGGCTTCTGGGAGGCCGGCAACTTCATCTTCTCGAAGCTCGGCTACCCCCTGGGCGTCGTCGCCAAACCAATGCGCAACCCGCTGACCGACCGCTACTTCCTGCGCATGCGCGAAACGGCGGGCGGCTACATCATCAGCAGCCGCCAGGGGGCGCGGCGCATCCTCAAGGCCCTGCAGCAGAACCACTTCGTCGGCATCCTGCTCGACCAGCACATTGGCCGCCGCCACCATGGCGTGAGCGTGCCGTTCTTCGGCCGACCGGCGTGGACGACGCCGATTATCGCCGAGATCGCCATGAAGTACCGCGTCCCGATCATACCGGCCTTTGCCTGGTGGGAAGATGGCGACCGCTACCGCGTCGAGATTTCGCCACCGTTCCGGCTCGAGGGGGAATACTCACCGGAAGCGGTGGTCGCGAACACCGCCCTGCTGACCCGCATCATCGAGGACGCCGTGCGCCGCGACCCGGCGCAGTGGTTCTGGGTCCATCGCCGTTGGAGAGACTAAAACCGGACATTTTTTCTTCCCGATTGGGCCTGATCCTCAGCCAGAGGGTTTCCCCCCTTTGCTAAAGGGGGGCGAGGGGGGATTTCAAGACCGGCAACTGGCAAATCCCCCTAAATCCCCCTTTTTTAAAGGGGGACTTCAAAGCGAGCTGAGAATTGGACCTGATCACGTTCGACTTTGATTGTGAAACACCATGACCGACCAGCCATTTCACATTGTCTTGATCGAGCCGGAGATCCCGCCGAACACCGGCAACATCGCCCGTCTGTGCGGGGCGACCGGCACCGTTCTGCACCTGGTCGGCAAACTGGGCTTTGCCATTGACGACCGGCAGCTGAAGCGCGCCGGCCTCGACTATTGGGACGCCATCGACGTGCGCCTCTGGCCAGACTTTGCCAGCCTGCAGGAAGCCTTCCCCCGCGGACGCTTCTGGTATACTTCGAAAAAGGCCGACAAGACCTACCTGGAGGCCGACTATGCGCCCGGCGACTTCCTGGTCTTCGGCAAGGAAACCCTCGGGCTTCCGGAGGAGCTGCTCGCGGAAAATGTCCGGCAATGCATCCGCATCCCGATTTTCAGCCCGATCGTGCGCAGCCTCAACCTGTCGACCGCCGCCGGGATTGTCCTCTATGAGGCGCTCCGCCAGTCCGGTCGGCTCGACCGGCCCATAGCCCCGCCACCATGATCAACCTCCTGCTCAGCCACTGGTCCTGGTTCTTCTGGGGGGGCGTGATTGCCGCCGACCTGGCTGCCATCCTGTGCCTGCTTTACCGGGGCCAGGGGGTCGAGCGCACCCTGGCCTGGCTGTTCGGGGTCATTGCCTTCCCGGCGCTCGGGGCGACGGCCTACTTCCTCCTTGCCGACCCGACCATCAAGCGAACCACCGTGCGCAGGCGCCGGAAGAAGACGGCCGCGTACCGGCAATGCGATGCGACGACCGGCATGTGCAGGCACAATCCCGTCATGTCGGTGGCCTTCCGCACGACCGGCCTGGAGCCGTCCACCGGCAACCTGGCCGAGATATTGACCGGTGACGAATCGGCGTTTGCCCGAGTCGAAGAGCATCTGCGCAATGCCAGGGAACGGATTTGGGCCGAATACTACCTGATCCGCAGGGACGAGACCGGCCATCGTTTTCTCGACATCCTCGCCGAAAAAGCCCGGCAAGGGGTAGAAATTCGCCTGATCTATGACGCGATTGGCTCCTTCCGCATGAGTCGCCCCCGCCTGAATGCCATCAGCGAGGCCGGCGGCCGCTGCGTCGAGTTCCTCCCCCTCAATCCGCTGCGCAAGCGCTGGTCGGTCCATTTGCGCAATCACCGCAAGCTGATTGTCATTGACGGGCAGGTGGCCTTCACCGGCGGGATGAATGTCGGCGACGAATATTCCGGGCGGGCCAGGCGGCGCGGCACCTTGCATTTCAGCGACACCCACCTGCGTCTCGAAGGGCCCTGTGTCGATGATCTGGAGGAAGTGTTTTTCGAAGACTGGCGTTTTGCCACGGGCGAATCACCGGATTTTCCCGAGAAACAGGGTGAATCCCGGGGGAATGCCACCGTTGCCATCGTGCCGAGCGGACCCGATCAACCCCGCAATGCCAGCCAATTGAACTATTTCGCGGGGATCACCGCGGCCCGCCAGTCCGTCTGGCTGACCAGCCCCTACTTCATCCCTGACGAAGCGATCCTCTCGGCTCTGATCGGAGCGGCCCTCAAGGGCGTCGATGTCCGCATCCTCGTCCCCAATCGCTGCGATGTCCTGCTGGTCGGGCCGGCCGGACGTTCCTACTATCAGCTCCTGCTGGCCGTGGGCATCAGGGTCTTCGAGTACCTCCCCTCCATGCTTCACGCCAAGACCATGGTCATCGACGAGCAGCTTGCCCTGGTCGGATCGGCCAACATCGACATCCGCAGCTTCCGCCTCAACTTTGAGGTCGGCGCCCTGATCGACGATGCCGCCGTGGCGGCAACGCTGCGCCAGCGCTTTGCCGCCCAGCTCCGGGAGAGTCGCGAAATCACCCTGGAGATGGTCGAGGACTGGTCGTTTTTGAAACGCCTCCAGCACGGCGCCGCCCGCCTGTTTTCGCCATTCCTCTGACCTCCGGCCGGCCGCCCTGCCCGCCTGGCGGTTTACCGGCGCAACCAGGCGGCGCGCGATTTACCTGCGGCCACGAAACCGCTCGCGCAGGATCGCGGCCTACCCATCAGATTGGCTTGCTGGCAAGGGGGTAACTGCCGGGACGGCAGTCAATGACGTTTGTCCATATGGCGGCGCTCAGGCCCACTGTAGCTGTTCAGGTTATGGGCAGTTGAGCGAATCGGGTGCATGCCGACCACCGCCCACCCGGAACTGCGTTCAAAGCACTTGGCAAGGTGGCGTTCGAGCAGCCTGTCCAGCCCTTCCTGGGAGACGGTGACGCATTCACCATCGTACAACTCGGCCTTGATGAACATGGCGCACCTCCAGCCCTCCCGAGCCTTGGCAAGAGAATACGCCCTCCGCAAGCAAACAATTCATCGTTTTCTCTAGCTTCATTTTACCACCAATCGCAACCTCCGCAGGGTGTGCCGTATCAGCAAGCGTGATTTTTGAAACATACACAAAACAGCCACCTGGCATCAAAGCTAAGTGGCTGTTTTTATTGGCGGCCCAGTCTGAATGATATTCGAACCCGACTGGCGCTGCTGGTTCATCAGTTATCGGCAGAGAGGCTGGTGGACTTAGCAAGCCCATAAACACTTCCCGGGTGTTTATGTTAGTATGTGCCGTCGGCATCTGCTGAAAATTCGAGGACGCTACCATGAACGAATCTCAGGACAGGAAACCCGGCGGTTCGGATGCTCTTGTTGAAGGGGGTAAAATCCTGGGGTGTTCAGCAGCAGCGCACTCGACCGGGGGAGTAGACGACAGCCTGCAAGTGAAAAAGGCCCTTCAGGAGAACGAAGAGCGCTTCTCGCTGGCCATGCGGGGTGCGAACGACGGACTCTGGGACTGGAACATGGCAACGGACGAAGTCTATTACTCCCCCCGTTGGAAATCCATACTCGGTTACGCGCCGGACGAATTGGAGCATACCCTCGACACCTGGAACCGTCTCGTTCACCAGGACGATCGGGAAAGGACCCTGGCCGCGGTGCGTGCTCTCCTGGAAGGGCGCTGCGACAAGTATGAGGTGGAATTCCGCATGTGGCACAAAGACGGGAGTTGCCGTCACATCCTGTCGCGGGCCTTTCTGTCCGAAACCGCCAAGGGCAAACGCCTGGTGGGTACCCATGTGGATATCACCGAGCGCAAGAACCTGGAGCAGCGCCTTCAGGAGAGTGAAGCCCAACTCAAGGAATCGCAGTCCGTTGCCCGAATCGGTCATTACCTGCTGGATATTCCTGCCGGGACCTGGACCAGTTCGGCAGTCCTGGATAACATCTTTGGTATCGGCCCTGAATATGTCCGTTCCGTTGATGGCTGGGTCAGGATCATTCATCCCGACCAGCGCGCGGAAATGGCCGCGTATTTTTCCGAACAGGTGTTGCGCGACCGCCAGCCATTTGATCGGGAGTATCCAGTCGTGCGGCAGACCGATGGGGCACATTGCTGGGTGCATGGCCTCGGCAATGTCGAGTATTCGCCTGACGGCAAACCAGTCAGGATGTTCGGGACGATCCAGGATGTTACCGCGCGCAAGGAAGTGGAGCTCGCGCTGATCGAAAGTGAGGAGAAATTTCGCAGTATCGTGAATTCGTCACCGTTGGCCATGTATTTCTATCGTCTCGATGCAGACGGCAAGCTTATCCTCACCGGGGCCAATCCCTCCGCCGACAGGATCATCGGTATCCACCACCAGTCGCTCGTCGGCAAATGCATTGAAGAGGCGTTTCCCAAGCTGACAGAAACCAATATCCCGGAAATGTACCGCAAGGTGGCAAAAGGCGAACTCTGTCAGCAGATGTTCGAAATTTCCTACCAGGATGAACCGATCGACGGCACTTATCAGGTGCATGTCTACCGAACGGGGCATGACAGCATCTCGGTCAATTTTACGGATATCACCGCCCGCAAGCAGACAGAGAACGAACTTCTGGCCGCCAAGCAGGCGGCCGAGGCGGCCAATCGCGCCAAAAGCGAATTCCTGGCCAACATGAGCCATGAAATCCGCACCCCCATGACCGGCATTATCGGCATGAGCGAGTTGCTGACATTCTCTGAACTCACGGCGGAACAGAAGGATTACCTTGCCGTAATTTGTCACGCGGGAGAAAACCTGCTCTCCCTGATCGAGGACATCCTCGATTTGTCCAAGATCGAAGCCGAGAAGCTTGACATCACCCTGGAAGACTTCAGCCTTCGCAACTGCATCACCGATGTCATCAAGACTCAAAAGTCACGCCTCAACGACAAAGGCCTGGCCTGCAAGGTCGACATCCCTGTCGACCTTCCCGTGGCACTGCGCGGCGACCAGTTGCGAATCAAGCAGGTCCTGCTCAACCTGTTGGGCAACGCTATCAAGTTCACAGAAAAGGGGGCCATCACCATTACGGTTGTCGTGATCGAGCATACCGGTTCCACGGTGCTGCTTGAACTGGCGGTCAAAGACACGGGGATCGGTATCCCGGAAAATTTGCATGGTTATATTTTTGAGCCATTTACCCAAGCCAACAGTACCAGTTCACGCCGTTTCGGTGGTACCGGGTTGGGGCTGGCCATCTGCCGCCGCCTGGCAGAGCTGATGGGGGGCAGTATTCGCATGGAAAGCGTGGAGGGGATGGGCAGCACCTTTTACCTCAGGCTTCCCCTTCCGGTCGGTGGGATCGCCAGAACGGCAACGCTGCCTTCGTCAGAAAACGTATGGAAGGGCCCGGCCCTGAAGATTCTGCTGGCAGAGGATTCCCTGGTCAACAGCCAATACATCAACGGGTGCCTGGCAATGATGGGACATGAGGTTGTCACCGTGATAAATGGCCAGGCCGCCCTTGATATCCTGCAGACGAAACCCTTCGATCTGGTATTGATGGACATCCAGATGCCAGAGATGAGTGGCGTCGAAGCGTTGCGTATCCTCCGCGAACGGGAACAGCAGAGCGGCAGCCATCTTCCGGTGATCGCTCTAACGGCCCACGCCATCAGGGAGGATAGAGAAAAGTATCTGAATCTGGGATTTGATGGCTATCTTTCCAAACCGGTCCGAATTCAGGCGGTCGCGGATGAGATGAAGCGGGTTGCCGTGACCGATGCAACCGGCCATTAACTGTCTCCCTGTTTCAAGATAATCCTGACCGTACTGCCTCGAGAAATCGGGGCAGTTTATATTCTTAACCCGGAAGATCTTTTCAGAAGGAAAAACAGCCACCCGGCATACTTGCCAAGTGGCTGTTTTCATTGTTGGCGGCCCCGGCGCGACTCGAACGCACGGCCTACCGCTTAGGAGGCGGTCGCTCTATCCACCTGAGCTACGGGGCCTGACTGCTTTTCCTAGAATTTCAGCAGGCTGAAGACCTTGCCGGCCGGGAGCTTCTCGCGGCCATGCAGGAATTCAAGTTCGGTCATGAACGCGCATTCGACGATTTCCGCGCCGAGCCCCTCGACCAGCTTGACGACCGCCGCCACCGTCCCCCCGGTTGCCAGCAGGTCATCGGCGATGAGCACCCGGTCGCCGGGTTTGAAGGCATCTTCATGGATCTCCAGGGAGTCGGTCCC
>JAMPXI010000071.1 GCA_023701265.1 Desulfuromonadales bacterium
ATGGGTGGGAGCACGCTGCGGATGGGCGGCAGTGACCTGTTGTACAACAGTGCGACCCTGCAGGACACGGCGGTGTTCGTGTCGGAGAGCGGGAGCATTTTTGACCTGAACGGCACGGCGCAGACGGTGGGGTCGATCTACCTGTACAACAGCGCGACGCTGGGCGGGACGGGGGCCGTGGGTGAGAAGTTGACGGCGGACCAGTTTGTGCTGAAGAACGGCGGGACGCTGGCTGCGGCGGTGTCCGGGAAGAGCGCGGACTCGACGCTGTTCGCGACGGGGGCGGTCACGCCGAACCTTCTGCAGGGGACGGCGGCGATCCAGAACGTGAGTGTGACCGGCGGGGGTACGCTGCGGATGGGCAGTGACAATCTGCTCTACAACACGGCCACGCTGTCGAAGCAGGAGACGGCGGTGTTTGTCGATGGCGTGGGGAGCCTGTTCGACCTGAGCGGCACGGCGCAGATGGTGGGGTCGATCTACCTGTACAACAGCGCGACGCTGGGCGGGACGGGGGCCGTGGGCGAGAAGTTGACGGCGGACCAGTTCGTGCTGAAGAACGGTGGGACGCTGGCTGCGGCGGTGTATGGGAAAGATGCGAACTCGACGCTGTTCTCGACCGGGGCCGGCCCGTTGGCGAATCTATTGAATGCGCGGGCGACGGTGCAGAATGTGAGTGTAACCGGCGGGAGCACGCTGCGGATGGGCGGCAACGACCTGTTGTACAACAGCGCGACCCTGCAGGACACGGCGCTGTTCGTCGAAGGCGCGGGGAGCCAGTTCGATCCGGGCGGGTTCAGGGCGACGGCAGGGATGGTTTATGCGTACAACAGTGCAACGCTGGGCTCGGGAACGTTGACGGCGAACCAGTTTGTCCTGAAGAACGGGGCGACGGTGAACGCGGCGCTGATGGGCGACGATACGGACCCGGCCAAACCCTCCATCCTGTTTGCAACCGGTCCCGGTGCGCCCAACAGGCTGTACAACACGGCGACGGTCAAGGATGTCAGTGTGACGGATGGCAGCATTCTGCAGCTGTGGGGAAACAACCTGCTGAACCATTACAACAGCGCCACGTTGCCGGATACCATTCTTTATGTCGATAATGGCACCTTCGACCTGCAATCATTTGACCAGACCGTTCAGTACGTGCATGCGTACAATAGCGCTGTTCTCGAGGGAACGGGGGGGACTCTCAATGCCGAGCAGTATGTGCTGAAGGGTGCGACGGTGAACGCCGGCCTGGGCGCCGGGGAGCTGTTCTCGATCGGCGGCACCAACCTGCTCAACGGCACGGCCGGTACTGCAATCGTCAGCGTGTCCGGCGGTAGTACGCTGCGGATGGGGGGCACTGATCGGCTGTATAACAGTGCCACACTCGGGAAAGATGCCGTCGTCCTCGTCGACGGCGGGACGTTTGATCTGAACGGTTTTGATCAGACGATCGGTTTCCTGTCCGGCACCGATACCGGACTCGTCACCCTCGGTGCCGGAACCCTGACCACAGGGAGCAAAATCGATTCGACGGAGTTCGCCGGCGTCATCAGTGGCACCGGCGGACTGGTCAAGGAGGGGGCCGGCTACTTCCTGCTCTCAGGAGCGAATGCCTTCACCGGTCTGACGACAATCAACAACGGCCATTTGATTGTAAATGGTTCTCTGGGCAGCGATGTCCTGATCGGGGCGAGCGGAAATCTGTGGGGGACCGGCGCGATCGCCGGCACGGTGACCAATAACGGCAACATCCTCCCCGGGAACTCGATCGGCACGCTCACCGTCGGCAACTATGTGGCCAATCCCGGCTCCGCCTACATCGTGGAAGTCGATGGTGCGGGCCACAGCGATCTGATCAATGCCACCGGCGCGGCAACACTCAATGGCGGCACGGTCGCAATGCTGGCAACGGGGAGCGGCAACGATTACACTCAACGCCAGTTCAGCTACACGATTCTGCAGGCGGCCGGCGGGGTAACGGGAACCTTCGCTGCAATCACTTCGAACATCCCCGTGTTTACGGCCGCCCTGGTGTATGATGATCCCGGTCTGGTGCGGGCTCTGCTGACCCGCAACGATCTCAGTTTTGCCGCGCTCGGCGGTGCCGAGACAATCAACCAGCAATGGGTGGCCGGAGTGCTGAGCGCGGCGAGCGCGACGACCTTCACGGGCGATCTGAATACCGTGATCAACAGCTACGTGGATGATCTCGATGCCGCCGGGCGCCGGGCGGCCCTCGATGCCCTGGGCGGACAGGAACTCCATACGGCGACGCCGATGGTGGCACTGGGACTGATCGAAACGTTCAACGGAGCCATCGGCCGGCGGATGGACCGTCTGCATCACATCAACCGGGGAGCGATGGCCGACCTCCATCCGATGGACAGCATCATCATGTCGCTGGCCGGTGAGACCATGGATCTTACCCCGATCCAGCAGAAAGACCGGAATTTCTGGGCACAGGTCTTCGGTACGGATGGCGAAGTCTATGACGATGAGTATGCCGGGAGCTATGACTACACCATCGGCGGCCTGGCCTTCGGTGGTGATTTCCGGGTCGCGGAGGGGCTGCATCTCGGGGTTGCCGGAGGCTATGGAGATGCCAGCATCGATACGCAGCACCATTCCGATGCCGATGTCGACGGCTGGCAGGCGGGGATTTACGGCAGCTATGAAAACGGCGCGTTCTACCTTGATGCACTGATGTCGTATGCTGACCTCACCACCGATGCCAGCCGCTCGATCCGTTTCGCCGATATCGCCCGCACCGCGAAAAGTGATTATGACGGACAGGAGTGGTCTGCCGCCGCGGAGATGGGTTATGTGGTCGGCATGGAAAAGTTCAAAGTGCAGCCGTTCTTCGGGACAAGCTTCATCTATCTGGATGAGGATGGCTTTACGGAAAGCGGTGCCGGCGACATCAGCCTGAAGGTTGACGACTGGACCACCCGGTCATGGAAGGTCGCCCCGGGGATTCGCATCAGTCGCCCCATGGAGTTCGGTGAACAGGGACTTTTTGTCCCGGAATTCACCGCGCGGATGGTCCATGAATTCGGTGATGACAATTCGGTGATCGAGGCCAACTTTATCGGCACCCCGACATCAAGCGGGTTCAAGGTACAGGGGGTTGCCGCCGACCGCAACAGCTTCGAACTGGACGCGGGTTTCAGGTTGTTGAGCAGCGAGCATCTCCAGGTGAATCTGAACATAGGGACGGAACTCAACGTAGACAAGATCTCTTACAGCGCCAGCGGAGGGATCAGGTATATGTGGTAACTCCGACGGCACCTGTCTCCGCCGCAACAAGAAACGCCCCGGTTCCCGGGGCGTTTCTTGTTGGAGAAAACGGTTGTGCAGCTGGGGCGAATCGTCTGTCAGCCCGGTTGTTCGCCGATGATCGACAGGACGGCATCCTGATCGACGGTGTCGATCTGCTCCGGCTTCAGCCAGTCGGCAGCATATTCCAGATAGGCCTGGCTGCGGACCAGCAGAGTAAAGAGATTCTGGTCGATATGCCCTTCCTTGCACATCCTGGCCATGACGGTCAGGGCGTCGGAAAGGGTGTTCGGCTTGCGATAAACGCGGTCACTTGCGGTCAATGCCTCGAAAATATCCGCGATGGCCAGAATGCGGGCCTGCAGCGGGAGTTCCCCGGCAGGAATGCCGCGCGGGTAGCCTTTGCCATCCATTCGTTCATGGTGACCGCCGGCAATCTCGGGGATGCGCCGCAGATGTTCGGGGAAGGGGAGAGGCTCGAGCATATGCAGGGTCGCGGCGATATGGCTGTTGATGATCTCTCTCTGTTCGCTGGTCAATGTCCCGCGGGCAACCGAAAGGTTGTAAAGCTCGTCATTGTCAAGGAGCGCCAGTTGTCGGCTGGTATCCTGGTAGTCGACGGTCATCTGCGCCAGTTCGGCAAGTCGCTGTCGTTCGGCTTCGCCGACAAACATGCTGCCGGTATTGCATTGGTGGAGGAATGTCCCGATTTCGGCGAGCCGGCCGATGGTTGCCTGGTAATCGGCAAGCACTGCCGGGGGCGGGGAACTGCTGCTGCCGTTGAGCTGGGCTTTGAGCAGGGCGATCTCGGCGTCCCGGCGCAGGATTTCCAACCGGCTGTCGACCAGGTGGATCCGATCGAAGATCGTCTCCAGCTTGGTGTGCTTGTCGACGATATACTCGGGAGTGGTGATTTTGCCGCAATCGTGCAGCCAGGCGGCCATCTCCAGTTCTTCCAGCTGTTTGGGGGTCAGGCTGGTCTGACCAAACGCCTTGCCGGAGTCGGCATTGACCGCCTTGGCGATCGCCTTGGTAATGGCCGGAACGCGTCGGCAATGTCCGCCGGTATGAGGGGACTTGTCATCGATGGCATTGGCGATCAGGCGGGTCAACGACAGCAGCAGTTGCTCCAACCCCTCGATCAGCCGCTTGCGGGTTATCGCGATCGCGGCCTGGGAGGAAAGCGAAGCAATCAGCCCTTCATCCGTCGCCGAGAAAGGGACCGTCTCCCCGGTGGCCGGATCCTTGGCATTGATCAGCTGCAGCGCGCCGATGATGCGACCTTCGTGATCCTGCATCGGCACCGTCAAAAACGACTCCGAATGGTAGCCGGTTTTCTGGTCGAAGGCACGAGTGCCGGAAAAGTCGAACTGAACATTCTGGTAGGCATTCGGAATGTTGATCAGTCGCTGCTCGATGATCGCAGTGGTGACCACGTTGTTCAGATTGGGCGAACCATCGACATGATCAAGGGGAATTGTCGGAAACGTGATGGGCTTGCCGCTGGTTCCTCCCATGTGGATGTCGAGGGAGGTGGTGTGAATCAGTTCGAAACTCAGGGTCCGGTCCGTCAGGATGTAAAGACTGCCGCCGTCGGCATTGGTCAGTTCCTTGGCGCCGAGCAGGATGATCTCCAGCAGACGGGGGGTGTCGGTTTCCGCGGACAGGGCGATGCCAATCGCATTGAGGTGTTCGATGCGGTGCAGCAAACGGTCGTTTGTCAGCATGCTCATATGAACTCCCTCGGAGTGTTTATGCCTGATATTGTTGAGCTTATCTTGTTTAATAAAACAATGTTATGTCATACCTCTGGTTCATGCAAGGGGTATTCATGCAGCCGTGGTCAGCTTTTTTCCGGATCCTCCCCCGGTTTTCCTCCCTTGATGACCCCTTTGAACCAGCGTGGCCGGGCGGCGTAGTGATAAGGGTCTTCAAGGAAGCGCGCCAGTTCATCAAAGTAGTCGCGGGTATACTGGTCGGCCGGGCGCTGGTCGAACTGGTCACGGATGTGCGCGAGCTTTTCCAGAAAATCGTCACGGAACTCGGGACTCTTTTCGCTCGCACTGATCAGGGCGACCAGCACCACATGGGAGAGTGCCTGGATCTGCCCTGCCTGGACCTGGATCGTCTCGGCGGTCTTGGTGGCAAACTCGATCAGCTTGCGCTCGATTTCGGTCAGCCCTTCGCTCATTTCTTCCTCCTGTATCAATCACTCGGCAGGGGACTGTCCCCCTATTGTCCTGACTTTGTCGTGCCGGTCAGCCACCGCTCCTCCACGAGCAATCCTGTGCCGCTGCTGGTGCGATAAAGGAACAGGCCGACGCTGCGGTTGGCCTGTTCCCCTGCTTCTGGCAGGTGTCGGAAGACCGCAGCGAAGTGCTGGAGTTTGATCCCCTGGCCGCGCAGATCGTCTGCTGCCTGTCGCACCTGATCGCGGACCCAAGTCGATTCTTCGCTGGTGAGTGCCGTATCGAATAGTGCCTGGGCCCGCTCCGGTACGATCCGCTCGCATTTGGCCAGATCGATGGCGAGTGTCTCCCGCAGCTGTTGCCCGGCCTTTCCGGCCCATTGCCGGCTGACTGCTTCGGTCAGGCGCAGAAAAAGCCCCTCGCGGCCGAGGGGGTAGCGCAGCCAGGCGTGTTCGGCCAGGTCGACGGCCAGATGGTCCAGCCCGTGGGCCAGTGAGCCTGCCGTATTGGCGAGCTCCGCGAGGAAGGTCGGGAAACAGCCGGCATTGAACGTCAGGTCGAGCAGCCGGCTGATGGTGCGCAGCCGTTCCAGTTCGGTGAAGGAAAGTTCGGGGGTGGCAAGCACGGTATATGGCGGGTTGGGGTCGAAGCGCAGGCCGAAGGCCGCGGCCTGTTCGCGCAGCGGCGTCCCGGGGAGCACCTTGACCGGTTCGACCTGCAGATGATCGGGTTGCAGCGCCGCCACCCGGTCGATGGCGGCGAGGAAACCGCCGTACCCTTCGCCGGGGAGACCGGCCACCAGATCGAGATGCAGACGAATGCGCCCCGCTTTTTTCAGACGGCGCACCGCACCCTCCAGACGTTCCAGGGCCACCGGCCGGTCGACGGCGCGCAGGGCCGCCTCCAGGGTTGACTGCACGCCGATCTCGAACTGGAAAGTCCCCGCGGGAACTTGATCGAGCAGAGCCAGGGTTTGGTCGTCGAGGAGGTGGGCGGCAATCTCGAAGTGAAAGCGGCTGCGGCGGTTGTGTGCGAGGATGAAGCGGAAAATCTCGCGGGCGCGGGCCGGGTCGGCGTTGAAGGTGCGGTCGACCAGTTTGATCTGCGGCACCTCGCGGTCGATCAGGAGCGAGAGGTCGGCGAAGACCCTCGCCAGCGAAAAGGTCCGCACTTTCTCATCGCGGGCGCTCAGACAGAAGGCGCAGCGGAATGGGCAGCCGCGGCTGGTCTCATAGTAAACCAGGCCGCGCTCAAGATCGACCAGCCCGGCCTGGAACGGCGAGGGGATGGCATCGAGTTCGCCCAATGGCGGCCCGTCCGGCCCCTCGGTCAGTTCCGCGCCGCGGCGCAGGGTCAGGCGCGGGATGCGGTCCGGCTCCCGGCCGGCGTGCCAGACGGAGAGCAGGGCACGCAACGGCAGTTCCCCTTCGCCACGCACCAAGGCGGTCAGGCCGGGATGGCTGGCGAACAGCTCCGGGCCGTCGAAGGAGACTTCGGGACCGCCCATCACCAGGCGCAGCTCTGGGCGGGCGGCGGCGAGGGCGTCGATGTGATCGAGGGTTTCGCGGCGGTTCCAGAGATATACGGAAAAGGCCACCACGTCGGGTTGGTCGCGCAAGAGGGCGGCGAGGGTTGCTTCGCGTGGTTCGTGGACGGTGAATTCGCGGATCAGGATTTCCCCGCACTGCGGGCCGCAGTAGGCGGCCAGGCAGGGGAGGGCCAGGGAGGCGTGGATGTACTTGCTGTGCAGGGTTGCCAGGATCGTCCGCATTCGTCAAGGATAGCGGAGGCCGGGCGGGGTGCAAAGGAAATTGTCGGGATTTGCGGTGATGTGTTAGGGTATCACCTCCGGCAGAGTATGGGGCGGCAGTCACCGTGACGCCTGCCTTGCGAACAGAAACTCGCTGCGCTCAGACAGTCTGTTCGCGGCGTCAGCCGCCTCGCTGACAGCCTCTTGGTTTGAAATAGAATTTAATAACTCAACTATTCAACGACTCAACCGATGTTCAAAAAAACTTTCCTGGCCGTCGTGGCCGACGAAAAAGGGGAGGTGTTCGAGCATCCCGAGCTGCTTTTTGCCGGGATGAGCGGCAGCGCCGTGGTGCGCCCGAAGGGCGAAGATCTGATCCCACTCCCCGCTGGGAGCCGGCTGTTCACTATCCCGGGAGCACCGGTCATCGGCTTCGATTCGCGCAGCAACAGGGCGGCCACCGTCGATCGCCTGCCGAAGCGCTGGGGGGGCGGGAAGATCCAGGCAGTCTCGACCTTTCTCACCCCCGGGTTTACCCGCACCCTGTTGCCGGCCGCCGACTACAGTCGCCAATGCGGTACGCTGCCGCTGTGGTCGTACACGGCGGTCGGCTGGTGCGTCGAGGAGGAGCGCTTTTATGCCGCCGCGGTGCAGGTCGATCGCAACCCGCAGTGGCGTCCCGAGCACTTCGACGACCGCGAACTCGACCCGCTGGTGCGCCAGCGGTTGGCTGATCATCCCGACAACCGCCTGCTCGAACAGTTGGCGCGCTGCGCCATCGACTATCACTGCTTTGCCGCCAAGAATCTCTTCTTCCGCCGTTGGGAGGCGCCGCTGCCGGTATCGCCGGCGTGCAACGCGCGCTGCGTGGGGTGCATCTCCCTGCAGGAATCGGACTGCTGCCCGTCCAGCCAGGAACGGCTGACCTTCGTGCCGACGGTCGAGGAGTTGTGCGAGGTGGCGGTGCCGCACCTCAAGGCAGCCGAGAACGCCATTGTCTCATTTGGCCAGGGGTGCGAAGGAGATCCGATCCTGCAAGCCGATACGGTTTGTGCGGCGGTGAAGGCGATGCGCCGGGCGACAGAGCGCGGCACCGTCAACTTCAACAGCAATGCCAGCATTCCCGACGCCGTCGACCGACTGGCCGAATCCGGCATCGATTCGATCCGTGTCTCCATAAACTCGGCACAGGAGCACTGGTACAATGCCTACTACCGCCAGCGCGGCTATACCTTTGCGGATGTGGTCGAATCGCTGAAGCGGGCACGTCGCCACGGTCTGTTCACCATGCTCAATTACCTGGTCTTTCCGGGTGTGAGCGATCAGCGCGCCGAGGTCGATGCACTGAAGGGGCTGGTTGGGGAGATCGGTGTCGACCTGATCCAGATGCGCAACCTCAGCCTCGATCCGACCCTGTATCTCGGCACCCTCGGCGCACAGGGGCGCGGCATCGGCATGGTCGCTATGCTGCGAGAGCTGAAGGCGGCGTTTCCGAAATTGCAGTACGGCTACTTCAACCGGACCAAGGAAAGTTTCTTTCCGAAGGGATTCGAGACCGATTGGCCGATTCGCTAGCGCCCTGTCACCTGAATACCTCCCGCCGGCAGTAGCCGTGAGACATCCTTTCAGTACAGGTCTGAAAGTGCAATACCAACCCCGATTGTGTTGGCGGCAGAGTTGTAGTCGAGAATTGATTGCCCATATCCGTTGAAATATTGAACATACCCCTTTACTTTTTTGTATAAAGGGAAAGTCCAACCTAATTCAATTGCCCCTTTATTTTCAGAACTCCTCAGATTGTTGCGCAACATGAAAGAAAGGTTGTGCTCATCCCACATGTAAAAACCACTGATCTCTCCGTACCCATAGTATTTCTTGATATCCGGGTTGTCATCATTTTCATCATCTTCCGGAAGTCGATACCAAGGTTTGATGCCAAAGACCAGGTTGCCTTGTTCGAAAAGGGAATTGGCATAAAGCCGATTCCAGCTTCTTGAAAGCGGTTCCCCTTTGCCGTTCGACTGATGCCACGCTCCTACTTGGATTATCTTGAATTTGATGCCAAGCAGATCCATGTTGGTATTGAATTGCAACCAGGCTTCAGGCTCATGGTTGGTATCGCGAAAAATGTTCGAAGGCTTGCTGCTATAGGCTTGTCAACAAGACAGATTGGTATAGGCAAGATAAAAGTCGATGTTTTTGCTAAACAGTTCATCGATCAGTTTGTATTTGAGACTCACCTGGAACTTGACTTCAGTGTTGTCAGGATCGATTTCCTCATCGGCTGTCCCTTCGTAGACAGATTTATTCGGGGAGCTGTTGTAGACAATGGGCATAAGATAGTTCCGGCGGTGTGGGGTCAATGTATATGGCGAATCCTCCGTCTTTTCTTTTACCGTAAGCTGGTCTTCAATCATTGATGGGGTGTTTTGCTGAATATCTTTGTATTGTTGCCCGGAAGCTTCTGCGGCAGGAGTGGTCTCCGGCAGGAGCAGTTGTTCCTGACAAACTTTCCTGAGTTCGCCGATGGTCATGTCGTCCCGGGCGGTGCCCAGGGTTCTTTGCATGCAATCGTCGAGATTTTCGTAACCATGAGCCAGTTCGTTGAAAAAAACGTGGGCATCATCAGCCGCAGAGCTAACCTGCAAATTGTCGTTTTCATAGAGGTGACGCCCATCCCAGGTTCAATCCAACGACGAAAGGTTGAGGCATCATGGTATCTTCCGAATTCTGTCGATTCGGTCGTCGGTAGCGGGATGGGTGGCAAAAAAACCCCCGCCACTGTTGCCCGCCGTCTGCTGCAGCCAGGTCATGGTATCGACCATCCTCTCCTTGCCGTTGGCATGGATCCGGCGGAGGAGGACAACTCCATGCATGTCCGCCGCGTACTCCTCGTTCCGCCCGTAAGCCCGAATCGCCAAATTCCCGGCAATCGGGGCAAGTTGCCCACTGCCGGGGAAAAACTGGTCCAAAAGAACCGTAGCGATACTCAACCCCGCTCCCAGTGCCTGGGCCTTGGCAACATGACCGAGGTCATCATGAGCAATCTCGTGCGCCAGGATCGCCTCCAGATGGACGTCATTGGCCTGGCGCAGCAACCCCGTGGTCACGATAAACTGGCCGCTCCCGGCGCTTCCGGCATTGATCTGCGGCTCATCAACCACTTCGATCTGAACCTGATTCGACGATATCGGGCGGTCCATCACTCGCAACAGGGGGAGCATCAGCCTCTCCAACCGCTCCACCTGGGCAGCATCGACTTTCCCTCCAGTGGCCGTACCGGTCGGTCGCGGGGCGGAAGCAGAGTCGGCGTGGCTGCCGGCCAGTTCAAGACAGCCGGTAACGGCAACCAGGAAAAGGCCGGCGACAACAACCTTGATTGCAACGACGGTTTTATTCATGGCATGTCCCCCGAGGGGCCGTCCTGAGCGAAAAGACAACAACCCCCATCTTGTTGCCTGCAGACGCAAGGCCTTCAGACCGCATCCCCGCCAGACCGAAGCCGGGTCAGGCGGGGGAAACCCCTCGGCGGCACCGGCCAGCTTCCAGGCCCGGGTTATTGCCGGATTTCGAAGGATATCTTGGCGATGATGCGGTACTTGACGATCTTGTTGTTCACCACCGTGGCTTTAAACTCCTTGATGTAAACCGAACGGATGTTCTCCAACGTTTCCGAAGCTTCGCGGATGGCTTCCTGAGCCGCCTCCTCCCAACTCTTGTCGGACTCTGCCAGCACTTCGATTACCTTGAGAATCGCCATCTGGCGTCTCCTTGTTCGGGGTGAGTGTTAATTGAGGGAGGTTGATCGGCCCCCTAAACGTTTCCGCATCCAATGTCGTCACCCTGCCGATCAGCGGACAGTAAAAGAGGTTTCGCGGGAATCGCTGCTATTTTGGGTTCTGATGGTGGTGATGACTTGATAGTTGCCGCGTTTGGCATCATCGGCAAGGAACAGCGGCACATTCGATTCGTAGGTGCCGGCGATGTGGGTCGTGTTCACCTCGGGCTTGCCGATCAGTTCGCCATTGAAACGGATCTCGCGGATCTCGGTCACGGCAATCCGGGTATCGCTCTGGGGGGCCATGAGCGCATAGGTTGCCTTGAGATCGACCCGGTCACCGCGGTAGATGCTGGCAGGGCTGATCGCAGTACTTTCAATCCGGATCACAACCCCCGCAGAAGGATCGTAGCCATATTGATTGGTCGTATCCTCGGCATTCTTTTTCTTGTCAACCGTGTAGCTGCCGATCACCCCGCCGACCAGCGCCCCGGCCAGGCCGCCGATGATTGCCCCCTGAGTGCGTGAACCCTCACCTGCCAACACGGCTCCGGCGAGCGCTCCGGTGGCGGCGCCAATGCCGGCGCCGGTCGCGGCCCCCTTGTGTTCCTCCGATACCGTTGCACAGCCGCCCTGCAAGCCGACGATCAAAGCCAGGAGTACGAGCGTGCCGACAATGTGCTTTTTCATGACGTCCTCTCTCCGCGGCAATCTGGGACCTGACCTGGCGCTCCGGTGCCGTCACCTTCAGTCCCGGGGCGATTTCCTCCGCCAGGCTGCTCAGGTCAGCCGGCTCATGGCAGATTGCGACGCGCTTGATAGTTGAAAAGTTGAGCAGGGTGTCTGAGCCGGTTCATGCGCATGGCGCCTCAACCACCGGCAGAAGCTTTGCCCTCCCGCCGGCGGCAATCACGTCGGCGCGGCTATTTTACAATGAGGTCGTTTCTCACCGAGATGACCCCCTTGACGGTACGGGCAACCTCTGCAGCCCTGGTGACGTTCTGCGCCGTATCGACGAAACCGCTCAACTGGACGACCCCGTTGCGCGTCTCGACGTTGATCTGCAGAGTCTTCAGCGAGGTATCGTCAAAGATTGCGGCTTTGACCTTGGTGGTGATGACGGTGTCATCGACATACTCGCCGGTGCTTTGCCGGGTTTGCGTGGCTGCACACCCCAGGAAGGCGGCGATCAACCCGATGCAGAGCAGAAGTTTCAGAATGCGCTGAAGTTTTGACATGGCTCGTTCCTTTCCAGTTGATGAATCATGGTTTATTGCCTTGCCCCCGGGGACCTTTTCCCGGGAGCGTCCGATTGATCTCGCTTGCACATCACCTCAGCCATGGCGGCGGACCGCCAGCACAACGAACAGGCTTCATCGCTTACGCAGTGCTGCGACCGCTTCCGCTCCCTCCGTGGAAGCGATGGTGTTGAACCTGATCTCCGGCTCCTGATCGAGCAAACTCATGGCACCGGCCAGCACCCCGTAATCGATCGAACTCAAATGGGCGTCCAGATCTTCACGGGTCTGCCACACCTCCTTGAAGCAAAAGCTGTTTTCAGACTCGATATCCACATAGCAATTGCAGCGCAGGCAACCATGCTCGCGGCGGATCGGGCCGAGTATCGCCTTGAAGGTCTGTATGAACTCTTCCCGCTTATTGGGTGGCACTGTTATCTTGATAGTCGCGTCGATCATATTTATCGCCTTGAGCCATCGGGCCCGGTGAAGGTTCACGTTTGATTCACCGCGGCAAATTTCGTATGCGTGTCAGTGCCTGCGGCCACCGATGAAGCCGACAAGCACCACTATGATGGCAATGACCAGCAGGATATGAATGAAGCCGCCCATGGTGGCATTGCTTATCAGCCCCAGCAGCCAGAGAACGATGAGAATAACCGCAATAGTCCACAACATATGACCTCTCTTTCCGACGGCACACGCCCCGCATTTCCTACATGGATTTCAGCATGTCCAGATGGGCGGTTTTTATGCTTTCAATTTTTTAACGGCAGAACAGCCCTTCTCAAGATCGAAATCCTTCTTTCTGACGATGTCCATCAATTCGATCTCGGCAAATTTCATTCTCCCAAAACTTTCTTGATCTTACCGACCTTACCCTGGAGTTTGCCGGCAAGTTTTTCGACTTTGCCCTCGGCGTCGAGTTTGGGGTTGTCGGTGATCTTCCCGGCGACTTCCTTGATCTTGCCTTTTGCCTCGTGCAGTTTGCCTTCCGTTTTGTCCCTGATGCTGGATTTCATGGTTTTCTCCTTTAGCTGATAATGATTGATTTTCCCCTGCGAAAGGGTTGGGATGAAGCAATGCCTGATTCGCAAGACATACGTCTGTGTCAGTCAATAGAGGTAAAGCGCAAGTTGCGTGCCGACGAGCCGCTGTGGGGGCTGAGTGTGCAAGAGGCTGAATCTAAACCGCAAAGCTAAAAAGGGTTTGGCGAGGGGGCTGGGAAGCCGTCAGCGGCATCCGTCATACTTGACATAACCGTCACATATGGCGGATCACGTGGAGTCAACGAGCGCGGCGATACCGTCGGTTTGCCTGCGTTCAAAAATAAGTGCCGTACGGCCCGATCTTTTTCATGGTTTCGCGCATGAATGCGGGGAGTTCTGACGGTTTTCAGGACGTGACCAGATTGCCATCAATAACCACGTCCCGGTCCTCAGAGTTGTTTGGCCACTTCGCGGGCAGCGATCACAACCGGGTCCCAGACCAGTGAAAAGGGTGGGGCGTAGCCAAGATCGAGATTGATCATCTCCTCCACCGTAAAGCCGGCATGCAGAGCGGTCGCCAAGGTATCGATCCGCTTGGCCGAACCTTCCATTCCGACGATCTGGCCTCCCAGCAGGCGGCCGCTGCCTCTTTCGGCCAGGATCTTTACGGTTATCTCGCCGGCGCCTGGATAGTATCCGGCCTTGGTTTTACTCTTGATAACGGCGCTGACCCACTCGATACCCAGGCTCCTGAGCTCCTTTTCCTGGAGGCCGGTTCGTGCGACCTCGACTTCGCAGATTTTGGTGACGGCGGTGCCCATGACCCCGGGAAACGTAGCGTAGCCACCTCCCAAGTTGATTCCCGCGACCCGGCCATGGCGGTTGGCGACGGTGCCGAGGGCGATATAAAAGGGTTTATGGCTCACCAGATGGAACGACTCGGCGCAATCGCCTGCTGCCCAGATGCCGGCAACGCCGGTTTCCATCCGCGCGTTCACCCGGATCGACCCTTTCTC
>JAMPXI010000072.1 GCA_023701265.1 Desulfuromonadales bacterium
CGAACCGGTGACCTTCGGCCTGAAGCTGGCCTCCTGGTTCGCCGAAATGGACCGCAACCGCACGCGCCTGCAGGCGGCCCGCGAAAACATCGCCACCGGGGCGATCTCCGGGGCGGTCGGCACCTTCGCCAACATCGACCCCTACGTCGAGGAGTACGTCTGCGCGCGGATGGGGTTGAAGCCCGAGCCGGTCTCCACCCAGGTCATCCCTCGCGACCGGCATGCCGAGTACTTCTGCGCCCTGGCGCTCATCGCTTCGTCGATGGAGCGGATTGCCGTGGAGGTGCGCCATCTGCAGCGCACCGAGGTGCTCGAGGCCGAGGAATTCTTCAGCAAGGGCCAGAAGGGGTCGTCGGCGATGCCTCACAAGCGCAACCCGATCCTTTCTGAAAATCTCACCGGCCAGGCCCGCTATATCCGCGCCCTGTGCATTCCGGCGCTGGAGAATGTGGCGCTGTGGCATGAACGTGACATTTCGCATTCATCGGTGGAGCGTTACATCGGCCCCGACGCCACGGTGGCTCTCGATTTTTCGCTGCGCCGCCTGAACGGGCTGATCAAGAACCTGGTGGTCTACCCGGAGAACATGCAGAAGAACCTCGACCAGATGAAGGGTTTGGTCTACTCGCAGAAAATCCTGCTCGACCTGACCCAGGCCGGGGTCTCCCGCGAGGATGCCTACCGCCTGGTGCAGCGCAACGCCATGAAGGTTTGGGAGCAGGGGAAGGATTTTCAGCAGGAGTTGCTGGCCGACCCTGAAGTTGCCGGAGCACTGGGTGAGGCGAAAATCCGCGAGTCGTTCGACCTGAATTATCACCTGAAACATGTCGACACGATTTTCCGGCGGGTGTTCGGGGAAGGTTGAATATCTGAATGTAGGGGCACGGCGTGCCGTGCCCTGGGCATGGCAGCGCCATGCCCCTACACGCAAATTACGTATCACCGTTCAAGGATCAACATATGGCTTGGAGAATTCTGGCAGGACTGAAGGACAGTGTACGCGATGCACGGGGCGAACGGGTGCGCCGTGAGATCCGCGAACATCTCGGTATCGATTTGGCAAGCGTGCGCACCATCGATATCTATACCGTCGATGCCCAATTGTCCGAAGAGGAAGTGCAAGCCGCCGCAGGCGGGCCGTTTTGCGACCCGGTGATCCAGGACGTGGCGATCAACCGGCCGCTGGCGCGCGATTTCGACATCCTCATCGAGGTCGGCTATCGTCCCGGCGTGACCGACAACGTTGGCCGCACGGCAAAAGAAGCCATCCAGTATCTGACCGGCCGGCCGTTCCTTGCCGGGGAGGGGGTCTACACCTCGGTACAGTACCTGCTCAAGGGGAAGGTCGATGTTGCCGCGGCCGAACGCATCGCCGCCGGCTTCCTGGCCAACGGCCTCATCCAGCGCTGGACCATCGTCCCGGCCGCCGATTTCGACCGGGTGCGCGGGCTGCCTGCCTCCATACCGAAGGTGGCGGTAGCGGCTCAGCAGGCAGCGCCCGTACAAGAGATTGATCTCGATGTTTCCGACGCCGAGTTGATGCAGATCAGCAGGGCCGGGATGCTCGCCCTGACGCTGGAGGAGATGAAGATCATCCAGTCCCATGCCGCCGACCCGCAGGTGCAGGCGGCGCGGCGCGTGGCCGGGTTGGGTGCGAAGCTGACCGACTGCGAACTGGAAGCGCTTGCCCAGACCTGGAGCGAACACTGCAAGCACAAGATCTTTGCTGCGCGCATCGACTACGAGGATACCATCACCGGCGAGAAACTGGAGATCAACTCCCTGTTCAAGAGCTACATCGTCCGCGCCACCCGTGAGTTGCGCGAGCGTGCCGGCAAAAACGACATCTGCCTGTCGGTCTTCAAGGACAACGCCGGAGTGATCCGCTTCACGGACGACTGGAGCCTGGTCTTCAAGGTTGAAACCCATAACTCGCCATCCGCCCTCGATCCCTACGGTGGGGCGCTCACCGGCATCGTCGGCGTCAACCGCGATTCCTTCGGCACCGGTATGGGCGCGCGGCTGCTCTTCAACACCGACGTCTTCTGCTTCGCTTCGCCATTTTATGACAAGCCGCTGCCGCCGCGCCTGCTTCATCCGCGGAGGATCTTCGAAGGGGTGGTCGAGGGGGTCGAGCACGGCGGCAACAAGAGCGGCATCCCGACCGTCAACGGCTCGCTGGTCTTCGACGAGCGATTCGCCGGCAAGCCGCTGGTCTACTGCGGCACCGGCGCGATCATGCCGACGGTGGTCAACGGCCAGCCGGGGCACGAGAAGAGGGCTCAGATTGGCGACCGCATCGTCATGGTCGGCGGGCGCATTGGCAAGGACGGCATCCACGGTGCGACCTTCTCCTCGGAGGAGTTGCATGAGGGCTCGCCGGTGACGGCAGTGCAGATTGGTGACCCGATTACCCAGCGGCGCATGTTCGATTTCCTGATCGTCGCCCGCGACCGCGGTCTCTACAGTTCGATCACCGATAACGGTGCCGGGGGGCTCTCGTCCTCGGTCGGCGAGATGTCACAGGACACCGGCGGCTTCGAGATGCACCTCGACCGGGCGCCGCTCAAATATCCCGGCCTGCAGCCGTGGGAGATTCTCATCTCCGAGGCCCAGGAACGGATGACCGTGGCGGTGCCGCCCGCGAAGCTCGACGCATTTCTGACGCTGGCCAGGGAAATGGATGTCGAGGCCACCGATCTCGGCCACTTCACCGACTCCGGCTACTACCATTGCCTCTATCATGGCAATACCGTGACCTGGCTGCCGATGGACTTCCTCCACGAGGGCGTGCCGCAGTTACGGATCCCGGCACGCTGGGTGCCGCCGGCCGTCACCGAGCCGCAGTTGACGTCACCGGTAGAATGTGTTGAAATATTGAAGAGTTTGCTTGGCAGTCTTAATGTTTGTTCCAAGGAGAGCGTGGTCCGCCGCTATGACCATGAGGTTCAGGCCGGCACCGTGGTCAAACCGCTGACTGGAGTGGTCAATGACGGCCCTTCCGACGCCGCCGTGGTCCGGCCACTCGCCGATTCCTTCGCCGGCGTGGTGGTGGCGCACGGCATCTGCCCGCGCTACTCGGACATCGATACCTGGCACATGACCGCCAACGCCATCGACGAGGCGCTGCGCAATTATGTGGCGGTCGGCGGCAACATCGACCATGTCGCCGGACTCGACAACTTCTGCTGGTGCGACCCGGTCAAGAGCGACAAGACCCCCGACGGCGAGTACAAGGCCGCCCAGTTGGTGCGTTCCAACCAGGCGCTTTACGAGTACTGCATGGCCTTTGGCGTGCCGCTGATCTCCGGCAAAGACTCGATGAAGAACGATTACCAGATCGGCGACACCAAGATCTCCATCCCGCCGACCCTGCTCTTTTCCGTGATTGGCAAAATCGATGACGTGCGCCGTGCCACGACCATGGACGCCAAGACTCCCGGCGACCTGATCTATCTGCTCGGTGTCACTCGCGACGAGTTGGGCGGATCGGAATACTATGCTCTGCATGGTCACATCGGCCGCAACGTGCCGGAAGTCGATGCCGCGACGGCACTGGCTCGTTATCGTGCCGTCAATGCGGCCCAGGCACAGGGGCTGATCGCTTCCTGCCACGATCTTTCCGACGGCGGACTTGGCGTGGCCCTGGCGGAGACCGCATTCGCCGGCGGCTGCGGCATCGATGTCGATCTGCGCCGAATCGACGCAACCCGGGGGCTCTCCGATGATCGGCTCCTCTTCTCCGAATCGGCCAGCCGCCTGCTGGTCACGGTCCACAACGAGCAGCGCGCCGCCTTCGAGGCCGTCTTCGCCGGGCAGAGCTGTGCCTGCATTGGTCGAGTCACGGCGGTTCCGGAGCTGCGCATCGTCAGTCTGACCGGAACCATGCTGACCGTGGCTTCCTGCGACGAGCTGAAAGCGGCCTGGCTGGCGCCGCTCAAGGAGCTGTAATCATGAAGGTCAAGGCCATCGTCATTGCCGGCAACGGCACCAACTGCGAGCGTGAAGTCGCCAATGCCTGCCGTCTGGCCGGAGCCGAATGCGACATCGTCCATATTGCCGAGTTGCTGGCCGGCCGCAAGCAGCTTGACGACTACCATTTTCTCAATCTGGCCGGTGGCTTCCTCGACGGCGATGATCTCGGCAGCGCCAAGGCTGGCGCCAACCGCCTGCAACATGCCCGTGTGGCCGGGAGCAGCGAAACGGTCGCCGACCAGCTGCAGCGCTTCATCGCCGCCGGCAAGCTGGTCATGGGGGTCTGCAACGGTTTTCAACTGATGGTCAAAATGGGGCTGCTGCCCGCCCTTGGTGGCGACCACCGTACCCAGAGCGCCACGCTGACCTTTAACGACAGCGGTCATTTCGAAGACCGCTGGTGCGAGCTGGTTGTCGATCCGAGCTCGCCGTGCGTCTTTACCAGCGGGCTGGAGCGGCTCTATTTTCCGGTGCGCCACGGCGAGGGGAAGTTCATGCCGGCCGATGCCGGTGTCCTGAGCATCATCGAGAATCAACACCTGGCCGTGGTGCGCTACTGCGACCCGGCTGGCGGGGAGCCGACCATGGAGTACCCGTGGAACCCCAACGGTTCGACGGCGGCCATCGCCGGCATCTGCGACGAGACCGGCCGCCTCTTCGGTCTGATGCCGCATCCCGAGGCGTATGTTCACCGCACCCATCATCCGCGCTGGACCCGTCAGCCGGATCTGCCGGAAGAGGGGATGGGCCTGTGGCTCTATCGCAACGCGGTGGAGTTCATCCGCGAGAAGCTGCTTTAGGTTTTTCCCCCTTTATTAAAGGGGGACATAGGGGGATTTAAATGTTTGGTGAAATCCCCCCTAACCCCCCTTTCACAAAGGGGGGTATAACTAGAAACGGGACAATTCATGTACGACAAGTTCAACGACGAATGCGGCGTCTTCGGCATCTTCGGTCACGAAGAAGCTGCCAATTTGACCTACCTTGGCCTCTACGCCCTGCAGCACCGCGGCCAGGAAGGGTGCGGCATCGTTTCCGCCGACGGCCAGAATCTTCACGCCTGGCGCAACATGGGGCTGGTCTCCGACGTCTTTCGCGATGACAGCGTGTTCGCCAAGCTGCCCGGGCGCAGCGCCATCGGTCATGTGCGCTACTCGACAGCCGGCGGCAACGACCTGAAGAACGTCCAGCCGATCATGGTCGACTACCATCGCGGCAGTATCGCCGTGGCGCACAACGGTAACCTGGTCAATGCCCGTGAACTTCGCAACGAACTGGAGCATGCCGGTTCGATCTTCTCCACCACCTCCGACACCGAAGTCATCATCCACCTCGTGGCCCGCAGCCAGTGTGACCTCCTGCCGGACCGCCTCACCGAGGCGCTCTCTGCCGTCAAGGGCGCCTACAGTGCCGTGTTCCTGACCGAGACCAGGATGGTGGCGGTTCGCGATCCGAATGGCTTCCGCCCGCTGGCACTGGGCAAACTCAACGATGCCTACGTGGTCGCGTCGGAGACCTGCGCCTTCGATCTGGTCGATGCCGAATTCATCCGCGAAATCGAGCCGGGGGAGATGATCGTCATCAACAAGGATGGGCTGAAGTCGTACCGGCCATTCCCGGTGGTGGAGCCGACCCCGTGCATCTTTGAATTCATTTACTTCGCCCGCCCGGACAGTACGATCTTCAACCACCAGGTTTACCAGGTGCGTAAGGAGTTCGGCCGCCAGCTGGCCATCGAGCATCCGGTCGAGGCCGACCTGGTGGTTGCCGTCCCCGATTCGGGGATGCCGGCGGCAATCGGCTACGCGGAGCAGTCCGGAATCCCCTTTGAACTCGGACTGATCCGCAACCACTACGTCGGGCGCACCTTCATCGAACCGCAGCAGTCGATCCGTCACTTCGGCGTGAAGCTCAAGCTCAACCCGATCCGTTCGATCATCGAGGGAAAACGGGTGGTGGTCGTCGACGATTCGATCGTGCGCGGCACCACGGCGCGCAAGATCATCAAGATGATCCGCAACGCCGGCGCCCGCGAGGTGCACGTGCGCATCTCCAGCCCGCCGACCAGTTACCCGTGCTATTACGGGATCGACACGCCGACCCGCAAGGAACTGATCTCTTCTTCGCACACCGTCGAAGAGGTCAACCGCTACATCACGGCCGATACGCTCGGCTATTTGAGCCGCGAGGGGATGCTTGCCGCGGCCGGGGTCAAGGTCGATACGGCCTGCGGCCAATTCTGCGACGCCTGTTTCAGCGGTCACTATCCGGTCAAATTCCCCCGGTTGAAGGATGATACGCAGCTGGGATTGTTTTAACCCTGTGAACAATTTTTTGCTGTAGGGGCGCGGTTGCCGCGCCCTGGGCGGGGAAACCCCGCCCCTACGTAAATCGATTTTGCACGTGTAGGGGCGAAGCATGTTTTATCTGCTTCGCCCGGAAAGACAACAAGGTCAAAGCAGGAGAATCCTTGCTTTGCCCCTACAATTCATTTTGGAGGTTTTTCCGTGACTGAAGCCGAACGCAACGAACTGATGCAGATCATCCGCGAGTTGTCCTACGAGGAGCGTGAAGTGACACTGGCCTCGGGGCGCAAGAGTAATTTCTACTTCGACGGCAAGCAGACCTGTCTGCATGCCCGTGGCGGCCTGTTGGTCGGCAAGGCCTTCTGGAAAGAGGTCAAGCAGCTGCCGGGACCGATTCACGGCGTCGGCGGACTGACTCTCGGTGCGGACCCGATCGCCACCGCCACCTCGATTGCCGCCGCACTCGATGGCGCGGCTGTCCATGCCTTCATTATCCGCAAGGAACCCAAGGGGCACGGCACCGGCCAGTGGCTGGAGGGGCGCAAGAACCTGCCCAACGGTTCGCGGGTGGTCATCGTCGAAGACGTCACGACCACCGGTGATTCATCGATGAAAGCCGTCGAGCGCGCGCAGATGGAAGGGCTGGAGGTGGTCGGCATTGTCACCCTGGTCGACCGTGAAGAGGGCGCCCGCGAGAATATCGAGGGAAAAGGGCAGGTGCTGAAGCCGGTCTTTACCAGAACGCAGGTGGTCGGGAAGTAGACTCAAGAAAAGGCAGACCCAAGACACGAGAGCCAAGAAAAGTTTTTTTCTTGAGTCTTCAGTCTTGAGTCTTGGCGCTAAGCGAAGGGCTCGCCATGACGGCGAGCCCTTCGCTTGTTTTTAACGCAGATAGGCGTCGGTGACGTAGCGGCGCATCATCACGTGGGTGTTGAAGTAGTAGGCGTTCTTGCCGATGGCATTCTTCATGACCTGGATCCATCCGGCCCTGTCGCTGTAAAAAAGCGGTATGATGATCTTCTCGAGTTTTTCATAGAGATCGAGGACATCCTCGTCGGTATGATTGACTTCAGTCGAAATCTCGGTCGGCGGTGGGCCGATCGACCAGCCGGTCACCCCTTCGATATGCCCCTCGATCCACCAGCCGTCGAGTACGCTGAAGTTCGGTACACCGTTGAGGGCTGCCTTCATGCCGCTGGTGCCGGAAGCTTCCAGGGGGCGCAGCGGATTGTTGAGCCAGATGTCGACACCGGGGATCAGCGAGGCGGCGACGTCCATGTTGTAGTTGGGAAGATAGACGATGCGCAACTGATCACCGAATCGGTTGACGTAGCTGCGGATATCCTGGATGAGCTTCTTGCCCAGTTCATCGCGCGGATGGGCCTTGCCGGCAAAGACCAGCTGTAGTTTGCCGCCGCTGATGGCCAGCAGCCGCTCGGGATCGGTGAAGATCATGTTGGCGCGCTTGTAGGCGGCCGCCCGTCGGGCAAAGCCGATCGTCAGCACGTCGGGATCGAGGCGGACGCCGGTTGCTTCTTCGATGAACTGGAAGAGATAGGCCTTGGCGCCGCAGTGGGCATCCCAGATTTCGGCATCGGGGATGTTGTCGACCCGCACCAGCAGCTCCGGCTCATTGGCCCAGCCGGGGAGGTAGTCGTCAAACAGCGACATCATGTAGGGCGATGTCCAGGTGAACGGATGCACGCCGTTGGTGATGGCGTGGATCTCGAACCCGGGGAAGAGCGCCTTGGAGACTTCACCGTGCTTCTTGGCGACGCCGTTGACAAAATGGGAGAGATTGAGCGCGAGCATGGTCATGTTCAGCTCTTTCGCCCCAGCCAGTTCGCGCAGCAGTGACAGGGGGACGACTTCGCCCATGACCCGCTCGATCATATCGTAGGAAAAGCGGTCGTGACCGGCTTCTACCGGGGTGTGGGTGGTGAAGACGCACAACTCCTGGACCCGCCGCGTATTCCATGAATCACGCTCGTCCCAGGTGTCCTCGACCGGGCGCCGGTGGTGGTTGAGCAGTTCCAGGGTCAGGAAACTCGCATGTCCCTCGTTCATGTGATACTTGCGGACCTGGAAGCCGAGCACCTGCAGCAGGCGGGCACCGCCGATGCCTAGGACGATCTCCTGCTTGAGCCGGTAAACCTGGTCGCCGCCGTAGAGCTGGTCGGTGATGGCCCTATCCTCAGGCAGATTGCCGGGAATGTCGGTATCGAGAAACAGGACCGGTATTTCACCGCCGGCGGGACTCTTGACCCGGTAGAGCCACGACTGGATCTTGACATCCCGTCCTTCGATGGTGACCAGGGTCTTGCCGGGGAGCAGTTCCATGAATTCTTCCGGTTTCCAGACGACCGGTTCCTCGACCTGCCACCCCTCCTGGTTGAAGCTTTGCTGAAAATATCCCTTGCGACTGAGCAGGGTAACGGCGACCATCGGCAGCTTGAGGTCGGCCGCGCTCTTGATGGTGTCGCCGGCAAGGACGCCCAGACCGCCGCTGTAGGTCGGGATCTCGTTGGTCAGGCCGATTTCCATGGAGAAATAGGCGTAGCGGGGCTGATCGGTGTAGTGTCTCCAGTCGCTCATGGGTAATCCCCCGAAGCGCAGCGGGGCCGCGCAAAAGTGTGAATGGCTGCAAGAATATCACAACTTTCCGGGGTATGCATGAACGTTCTGGCCGGCCCGATGCATCAGGGAGTTGCAAATGCAGTGATTCTGTGGGACATAAATCAAAACAGTCCTGCGGTAAACGATAGGCCATGTACGAATCTCATTTCGGTTTGACGGAAAAACCGTTCACTCTCACTCCTAATCCGCGGTTCCTCTACCTGAGCCGAACCCATCAGGAGGCGCTTGCGCACCTGCGCTACGGTCTGGAGAACCGGGTTGGGTTCATTGCCGTTACCGGCGAGGTCGGTACCGGCAAGACCACGACTTTGCGCCTGCTCTTCGACCAGCTTGATGAAACGCGCTTTCGGCTGGCGATGATTTTCAATCCGTGCCTCAGTGCCATGGAACTGCTGCGCAATGTCAATCGTGAGTTCGGGCTGTTGGCGCGTAAGCGCAGCAACCTCTCCCTGGTTGAAGAGTTGAACGATTTTTTGCTCGCCGAGAACCGGGCCGGTAGAATTCCGGTACTGGTGATTGACGAAGCCCAGAACCTCAAGGCAGATGTTCTCGAGCAGATTCGCCTTCTTTCCAATCTCGAAACCGACAGTGACAAGCTGATTCAGATTGTCCTGGTCGGCCAGCCGGAGCTTGCCGCACTGCTCGAGCGGCCGGAGCTGCGCCAGCTTGCTCAGCGTATTTCCGTGCGCTGCCGGCTCGACCCGCTCGACCATCAGGAAGCCTGCGGCTACATACGTCATCGCTTGCAGATTGCCGGGGTTTTCGGTGACCTGTTCGATGCGAAAGCCATGGCTGCTGCCTTTCGCTGGTCGGGTGGGGTGCCGCGCCTGATCAATGTTCTGTGTGACCGGGCGCTGTTGTGCGCCTATGCCGCCGGTCAATACCGGGTTACGGCCGCGGAAGTTCGCCAGGCTGCGGCGGAACTCGATCATGCCAAGCGGAAGTCTGCCTGGCTGCAGGAGACGCTTTCGTCCCTGAAGCGGGCGTTTGCCAGCGAACGGTTCTATTGGTGTTTCGGGACCGCTATCGTTCTGGAAATCATCGTCCTGATCTGGTTGGTTGGTGTGCTTGTATAAACTCTCGGAAAAACAATGAGTTCGATCCTTAAAGCATTGAAGAAGCTTGAAGAAGAGCAGGCCGGCCGGCCGGCATCTTCATCGGCAGGGCACGGCGGCCAGTTCGTGACGTCGATGCGTGGCGGGCGGCCACTGCTGCTGCTGATTGTCGGCATTGGCGCCGGACTTTTGTTGGCCGGCGGTCTGTACTTCTGGGTTGGTGGCCCTCGCGAAATTCAGCGACCGTCTCCGCCTGCCGCGCAGGAACAGAAACCGGCCGGTATTTCGGACGCGGCAGCGCCTGGCGCACACCCGGTTGCTGCCGAACCGCCTCCCGTCAGGTCGATGACCGCGGCGGTGCCACCGGTTGCTCCGGTTGCCGTGCCCCCTGTCAAGGTGGTGGTTGCCGCTGCTCCGCGTGTTACTGAGAAGGTTGTATCCGTTGCGCCTGAAGAAACCAACAAATCCGATATGGTCCCGACGGAACCCGCCCTGCCGGCCAGGGCTGCGGAAGAACCTCGTCAGATGCCCGTCGAGCAGGTTCAGATCGAACGCCGCGAGATTCCTGCGCCAGGGCAGCAGTGGTCGGCCACGCATCTGACGGTCAGTGACATCCTGCCTGCCGCGGGCGGCGGGCGCATGGCGATCGTCAATGGCCTGCCGGTCATGGAGGGAACGATGGTCGAAGACGCTGTCGTCAGGGAGATTCACCCCACCCAGGTGATTTTCGAAGTCGGTGGCAAGAGTGTCGTGGTGCCGTTGGCCCCTTCCCGGTAAACATCCCCCCTAAAACCTCCAGCCGTCCATCCCTTCATCAAGCCAGAGATAGTCGGCCACATCCGGGACCACCTGGTTGCGGGTGAGGCGTCCATCGACCTCGGGGAGCACCACCCGGTACGATACCTCCATCTGCTCCAGCAACTGACGGGGAATGCCGAATTTCCAGGCGTGGCCGCTACCGGCCAGCACTATTACCCGGAATTCCGGGTTGGCCTTGAGAAATTCGACGAGATTTCGCGCCATCATGGTGTCCCAGAGCAACTGCGCCTCGCAGAAATTGACAAATTTGTTGCCATGCCCGCCGTGTCCGCCCATGGAAAGACGAATAAAATCGGCATATTCCGGGTTGACTACGCACTGGACATTGCCCAAGGCCTGGCGCTCCCTGGCCGGAAGGGCGGCAAAGCCGTTGCGCGCCACTTTCGAACTGAGTTCGCGTGGGATGTTGAGCCCGATCATCTTCACCTTCTGCCGGCGGGCAAATTCGAAGATTTCCCGGTATTTCCCCCACATGCTCCAATTCTCGTTGTAATCCTTGAGAAAATTATTGATCGGGTAGCTGCCGCCAACCCAAAGGTCAAGGGCATTCTGGCTGTCTTTGCGAAACATCTCCAGGCCGATGGCCACCGGGCTGCTCTCCATCTGCAAAGCCCGGATGATGCTGAGTTGAGCCTCGTGGTGGCCAAGCTGGTCGTGCAGTTCACCGAAAAAAATCACTTGTACCGACGCCAGGTCCCGGAGCAACTCTGCTTTCGAGACTTCATCCCGGTCGGTGGCACGCAGGATATGGGGATGAGCAAGTGCGGAACCCGCTGACAATGCCAGGATCAGCAGAGTTAGAACAGTTTTGTGCTTGATGTGAACAAGCCATTTCATGGTTGGGACTCCTTCGGAAAGACGACCTGCAGTGGTGAAACCTTTGGTTTCCAAGTCATTTTGGCAGTATTGCGGCCGGCGGTGAAGAGCAGCAGGCTGTAGCGGCCGTAATGGGAGATTTTCGTGGCCACGGCTCGGGCCAGTTCCGGAGAACTCGACAGGAAGACGGCGCGCACTCCATCAGGGTTATTCCGCCCCGCAAGGACGGTAAAGAGGGTGTCGCTTTGCGGCGGCTGACCATCGACGTTCCAGCGCACAGCGCCGTCATTCGCGGAAATTGCCAGTTCGTCGGGGAGCGGCGGCCGGAGTTCCGCACGGCGGGGCCAGCCGAACAGCAGAAGATCGCGCCCGGCGAGCGCCGCCGCGTCAAGGGCCTTTTCTTCGACAATCCCGGCAGATTCCCAGTGCAGTCCCTTGAGCAGGTCCCGGCCGGCTTCGAGCAGCCCCTGCTGGCCATCGGCAACGACGACCAGCGGCTGCCGTGGAGCAAGCAGGTCGTTGATGGCGGCCGGCAGTTCAAGTGGTGACAGGCGGCGGAACAGATCGCTGTCCGGGTCGGCACCGAGCACCGACGGTGCCGTCGAGCTTTCAAAGCGGAACGGCGTACGCATTCCGGTCAGAGCAACGGTCTGCGACAGCGACTCGCCTTTGGTTCCGGTCAATATCAAAGGCAGGTCGAGGCGGTAAATGCCCCCGGTCTGGCGGACCAATCCGCTGACCGTCCATCCCTTGGCGGAACGTCCCGACCGGACCTCGTCCAGTATCAGCTCCGGGGCGCCTTTCTGCTCGACCCACTGGGCAAAGAACCAGCGCAGATTCATTCCAGACTCTTCATTGAAAATCCGCTCGATGTCGCTCCAACCCAACTCTTGACCATTCCCCTCGGCAGCCATGTGCCGCAGGGCGCTCTGGAAACTTGTGTCGCCTACCGATCGGCGCAGCATGTGGAAGACCATCGCCCCCTTGCCGTATCCGATTGCCTGCTGGTATTTGGTCATCCGCCCGCTGAAGGCAGTGAGCGGGAAATCGTTTTGCGTCGTCACCAGGGCCGCATAGTCACGGAGCAGCTTGCGGCGATATTCCAGCGCTTCGCCGGGATTGGCTCGCTCCTTGAGAAGATAGTCCGCCAGGTAGGTGGTCAGCCCTTCGGCCCAATTGCCCTGGGCGTAATCGACTTCGACGGCATTGCCCCACCAGGAATGGACGATTTCATGCGGCAGGCTGGTGTCGAGGAGGAACGGCAGGCGCACCACGCTCTTGCCGAGCAGGGTCCACGACGGCATCCCGTAACCGGTCGGCAGGAAGTTCTCGACCACGGCGAACTTGGGATAAGGGTAGGGGCCGAGCAGGTCGCGATAGAAGGTCAGGTGGCGGCGCATGGCGGCCAGGTAGCCGGGAGCAAGCGCGGAATTTTCCGGGGAGAGGAAGGTCAGCAACTGGATACCGTCGAGCTCGTCGCGGGCAAGTTCCAGACGTCCGGCAGCAAGGGCCAGGCCTTCCAGGGGGAAGTCATTTTCCCACCTGGTGATCGTCCTGCTGTCGCGCGTGACCGTTTCGACCAGTCGGCCGGCGGTTACGGCGATGACCCCGGCCGGAGCGCTGACCCGCACATGGTGACGGCCGCGATGACCGGCGGCCTGCGGAAACCAGGGAGTGCCGGCGGAGAGATAGGTGCCTTCGGGGTGAATGGCGGCACCGACCCCGAAAGAAGGGTCTTCGATGCCGATGGTTTCAACAGGCAAGGAGTCGGCAAAGCGTGCCTTGTAGCGGATGGTCAGCCGGGTTTGCTGCTCTTTGGCGGCGAACAGTGCCGGTATCGTGAGGGTACTGCCGTCGAAGCTGTACGCCGCCGGAACGCCGTCTAACTCCACATGCGAAATATTGGCCTGAGACACCAGCTTCAGGGTAACGGGCTGCTCGGTCGGCGGCAGCAGGATGGTCGCTGTTGCTGAAAGGTTCTGCTTCGCAGAGTGCAGATCGACATAGAGGTGGTAATCTATGACAGTGGAGAGCGATTTCGGCGCTGCCGAACCAGGGTGCACACTGAAAACGAGCAGCAGCAGGGAGGCAAGCAGGATGATACAGGTGTAGAATATTCTGTAGACGGCTGCGGGATTTTCAGCAAAACGCCGGTTGTGCCTGCGGTTATATTCTGTAACAGGCTGGAATATATGGATTTCGTAATTTGGCATAAAGGATGAAACCTCAATTGGCAGCATTCAAACTTTACCAGGATCTCCAATGAAATTTTACCAGACTGTTCTGACTTTTGTCGCCTTGCTGATGACCATCTCTCCAGGTCCGTTGCGGGCCGCGTCGCTGGATGAACTTGTCCAGGCGGCTTTGATCGCAAATCCGGAAGTGAAGGCGTCGGCGGCTCGCTGGGAGATGTTCACGCAGAAGGCTCGCGCGGCCGGTACGTTTGACGACCCGATGCTGATGCTCGGCATCGACAGCGGCCTGGTGCGTGATCCGTTCAATCTCGACCGCGACATGCAGACGTCAAAGGTCATCGGCATCAGCCAGATGGTGCCGTTCTTCGGCAAGCGTGCCCTGGCTCGCGAGGCGGCCACCCTTGAAGCTGAGGCCAC
>JAMPXI010000073.1 GCA_023701265.1 Desulfuromonadales bacterium
AGCGCATAGATCTTCTGTTTCCGAAACAGAAACCGCAGCACGAAACCTTCGATGAAGTAAATCAGGGGCCCTCTCAGGGCGTAGGTCGATTCAAAATGCTCCATCGCCAGCCCCGCATCACGGAAGTAACCCTTGGCCCGTTGGAGTGAAATCCGCGAAATGTGCGGATTGCGTGTCCGGTTGAGGCGATGAAAGAGTTCCCGCAGCAGTTCTCCAATCGATCGGCCGTTCGGAAAATCGACGCGGAAAATCGCCCCCGGCTTCATCCGTCGGGAAATTTCGCAGACAACCCTCCCTGGCTCGGGAACATGTTCCAACGCCTGATGAGAAGTCACCAGATCGAACACCTCCTCGGCAAACGGGAGATCGTCGCGGTCATACTGCACCAGAAATATATTGGGATAGCCTCGCTCGCTGGCGGCCCGGGCGAGAATCTGCAAAGGCTCCAGATCGTAGTCGAGACCGAAGACCAGCCCCATGGCATCGTCGTTCACCAGTTTGAAGACCTCCGGGCTGGAGCCGCACCCGTAGTCCAACGCGACCGTCTCTGCCATCGCTCTCTTCGGTGCAGGGGGTATTTGACTGATCAGATCATCGAACTCGGGGCCGTACAGGGTCTTCTCGAGAATGTCCGTCGAGATCTTGACCTGGCTGAAGACAATGATCCTGGAATCGACGATCGGATAGCCTGCCGAACAGGCGGGGCATGTAACCCTGTCGGTCTGGTAATGCAATGGCCCCCGGCAGGCAGGACAGGCCAGGCAGGACAGAGCCTTTGCGAAAAACTTATCTGTCAGCACGACAACTCCCAATAAATGCGGACGACACGGGAACGACCACTAAAAAGATCACGCACCGGCTCTCCCGACGGCCTCAAGAACCAGCCGCTGATACTTCGCTTCAAACCAACACATCTATTACGGGACACAGCAACCGGTGCAATGTCTAGTGCTTTTCGGGAAGCACCAATAATGAGTTGAACACCAGGCCCCCCAAAAGGGCAACCAATAGCTTGACGAACCTGTAAATTCCTGGGGTGTTTACAAAAAAGCGGTCAGCTTTCGACTTGTACGTTCTAATTTGGCTGTCAGTTGTGGTCACTGTGAAATTTTTGCAATACTCGTTTTGCCTGCGTAACTCAAGAGCATATTTTTTATATATTATTCCTTTGGTTCTGCTAGTTAAAAAATATCTGAAAGCCGACGTCCCTGTTTCCCACAAACCGCATGTAACATTCTTCATTCCATGAAAATGGAAACAAATAAGTTCCGTATCATTCAAATACATGTGACCATTGCTTTCACTAATTCTATAATTACACAGATTCCACGGACCAGCATTTACCCCTTCGCTTTCAATAATCTTCACCCCAGTAAAAAGTGCTGGCATCCACTCAAGATAACCCTGATCTGCATAACGCCCGTCTTCAACCTTGTCATAACACCATTCAAGGCAGCGGGTTCTCCACCATTCCAGACAAGCCCTTCCACTCTCATCATTTCTAAACATAATCCAACCTGCATTAAACTCGCCGCTTTTCGCTACCTTGTTGAGCACCCGCAAACTCGCCGAAAACCTGTGACGCGTGAGGCCGACCGAAAAACCTTCCATTTCCCTGTCAATTCGATCAGGGGCATTGCAGTAAAAAATGTCTGAATCAAGATACGTCAGTGTGGTGACATTATGCCATCTCTCAAATATGTACAGGCATAAAGATGGCTTGCATGTGAAGTAAAATTCGACAAGAGATCGATTGCTTTTGGCATTTTCCAGGGAAGGATCCCAGGAACACAGCTCATCGAAACCAATGACTTCGATCTCACTCCGATCCATGGACAAGAGGATATTTTTAGTCTCATTATCCAGACACAGCACGTACAGTTTGCACGGGGCACAATGCTCTACCAAGGACCAGAACAATGCCAGACCCTTGCCGGCATAACGGTGATCGAAAAATGTGCAGTAATGATGCATGAGAGAATTCGCCAACATCAGCCTCTTTTTGCCTCGACAAACAAGGAATCCGGCTTACGAACCTGTTCACCACACATATCCAGCCAGTACTCATTGAAATTGGGGATCATGCTTTCATCCGGCCGGCATGTTTTTACCCCTGAAAAACCAACATCAATCAATTTCCGTTTGAGTGAACGGCGATCATACATCCAGCGATGCACCTCTCCCCGGCCAAGAAACCACCCCTCCCTGACAGCTTGCCTTCCTTTCCTCCCCCCGACCAACGTTGCCAGCGATAAGACTATTGCATAACGGACCGAATCTACGTACCACGCGACATTCTTTGCGAGCAGGCGACTTGCCATGGACTTTTTCGAACCACCGTTGGTCCAGAAACTTTCGGCTTCCCTGCCAATACGCGAAACGATAAAAGAGCGAACATCTTGTGGACAGCATTGAATAAACCGTGCCATCTCTCCACCGCAACTTCTCCTGGACATCTGATCCAATAACTCAAGGACCATCCAGTCATATCGGAGGGCGGCTTTACTATCGCCTCGCTCTGCATCATCAAGATTGGCAAGATAGGCCCGAACAATCACCTCCAAGTCCGGGACAACAATCCTGACTACCCCCTCCGGCTTCAAAACACGCCGCATCTCAGTCAGAAGACTCCCCGCCTCGCCGGGACTGAGATGCTCGAGGACATGGGAACAATAGCATGCGTCAGCACTTGAAGCTGCCAAAGGGAGCCCACTACGTAAATCGAGCCTGCGCACCCCCTGAGCAACGGGAACGATGTCAAAATTTATCCAGGACGGATGAAAGGTCGCCCCGCACCCGACATTGACAAGCACCATTTCAACCCCGCCAAAAGAAAAGGTTCAACTGCATATCCATCCCATCCTTATCCCGGATGCCGAGAAAAGGTGTCGGCAATATAAACGGTGGATGAATATGTACCCTGAAACCGTCTTTCTCGAACAAATCAAGAAGTTGACCAAGACGCTGTGGCCTATCAACAAACGAGTGATATTCCACAAAGACGCGATGCAGTCTGTCGAGTGGGATTTCACCAGAAAGAAATGCCTCGATCTCTGCTCCCTCTATGTCAATCTTGACAAAGTCGAAATCGCGCCCGGCCAGGATCGAGGATAAGGACTCCGTCTCCACTAGAACGGTGCGCTTGCAGTCTTGTTCCCCGATGCGCCCCCCATCGGCGCCCTCCATGGCAAACTCCGCGCAACCAGCTGTCGACCAAACCGCCCGTCGAACAAGATCGACGCCTTCAATCGCGTTCGCGTCAATATTGTCGCGCAACATCGCAAATATCTCTGGATCCGCCTCGTAAGCCACCACACGAGAGAGAGGGAACCTCTCCTTATAGTAAAGAATGCTCAACCCAACGTTGGCACCGCAATCAAGAATCAGCGGAGACGCACTTTTACAATTGAATGCGTAGATATTCTCTACAAAAATTTCCCGGTAGGCGGATAGGAACGAGGCGATATCCGGAACAGATAGCTTTAGTTTTCCAACCTGAACCGTTCTCTTGCTGTATCTCGGTTCATTACCATACCGCATTACCAGATAGTAGTAGCGCCGATATTCCTTTTCGCGAATCAGGCGCAACAGATGTTTCGCCGGCTCTCTCAAAAATGGCCTAAACATTTTCAGTGAATTCATAATTTTAGGCTAGCAGGGTCTGAAAGCGGGCATCCGCTTCGTCGACCATTCGCTTAAATGTGTGATCCCGTAAGGTACGTGCCTGACCGGCTGTCGCGATGCGGCACCGCTCATTCTCATGTTCGAGGAGATAGGCTATCTTTTCAGCCGCTTCTTCCGGGGTACGGTATGTCACAACTTCTTCTTCGAGTTTAAACATATCCTCCAGATTTTCCTTCCAGTCTGTCACGAGGCATGCTCCGGCGCCCGTTGCCTCAAAAAGCCTGATGTTTCCGGCCTTGCCCCCTGCTGCATCGATGTGGGAATTCAATGTAATGCGGGAGGACGCGAGTATCCGGTACATATCCAACCCAAATGCTTCACCTCTACTTTTGGCTAGGAGACGACCGTAGCGCGGAAGCGCCTGTAAATGGGCTGCGAATGCATGCAAGTCTCGCCTTTTAAGATATTTCAAACCACCTTTGATCACTTCCGGAAAGGAACTCCCCGAAAGCCACAACTCAAGCGAGGTCTGCTTTGAAACGGCAGAAAGCAGTTTAAGCCTACGGTAATGCCCCCCCTGCATGAGAGAAATCCCACCAACAAAAGAAACCGGACAGTAATGACCGACTTCACCAATTTTATCTATGATGCTTGTCTCGAAGCCAAACCGCACTTCCATGGCTTCAATTCCATGAGATTGGAAGAACCGTACGGTATCGTCGAGGCCAGTGAGAAGGAGATCAATGTTGGCAAATTTTGCAGCATCATGGAGAGCTATTCCATTCCATCCGACAATCAACCGTACGCAAGGGAACTTCAGTTTGATCTCGGCACGAAATTCCGGGGTGATGATATCGAAATCATGAGAGAAGAAAATATCCGGCTGGAATTCGGCAATCTGTGCTTTCAAGATATCAAGACGCCACGACTGGTCAGACCACGCAGCATTGTGCTCCCGAGCCCAACTCTTCTGGAGATGTTCTGCGTTAATTACCGTCTCCATGACCTCATACAAGCCGGAACTCTCTAGATTCAACTTCCAGAAATCGGCCCAGGCAAACGATGCCCCGAATATTGTGGCATACTGCTCAGCATAGGATCTGTTCGCCAGTTCAGGATCATTCCCGTATAAGGAATCGAGGAAGCGGCTATAAAATGATGATGCTTTCAGCATCCTGATTTTTTTCATCCGCACACCCCTTAACCGGCAAACTTCTTTTCAAACCACAAATAATGCAACACTGGCCATGCCTTCCCGCAATTCTGCCAACTCCACGCCTGCTCCCGGCATAATCCCCGTACATAACCGGCGAAGGCTTTGCCGTCAATCAGGTCGTGACCGCTTGTCTCGACCCTTTGTGCCAGTTCTTCCGCCCACCCCCGTAGCGGCCCGTTGAGCCATTCAGGCATCGGCGAATTGAAACCGATCTTGTGTTTGGCGCTGCGGATCGACTCCGGCATCTTCCCTTTCATTGCTTCGCGCGCGACCCGTTTGGTCATACCGCCGCCGAGTTTGGCGCTGTCAGGCAGGGAGAACACATAGCTTACCAGCCGCCAGTCCATGAACGGCATGCGCACCTCGATGCCGTGCGCCATCGATAGCCTGTCGAAATTCCGCAGAATCGACGGCAGGAGAGTGGCATGAAACATGGCATACAGCGTCCGGTTGATTTCGCCCCACTCCGCAGGGAGCCGGTCGCCGGCAGCCGGCGGCAGGAACCCCTCAGCAGGGGCAAACCGACGCTCGCGCAGGAACTCCTCGCCGGCGGCCTTGCGCCGCAACGGCTTGATCGCCTGCCAGCCTCGGCGCAGAGGGCGTAGCGACGGGTGATGGGCAAGCAGAGCCTCTAGCGGAGAACGCAAACCACCCGTGCCTCCTCTGGCTTTGAGCCCCTCGACGGCGCTCCGATACTCAGCCAGCCGCCGCAAGTTTTCACCCGGTGCGAAGAGTAGCGAGGGGGCGTCGTGCAGCAGCAGCTGGTCGGCCTGGGCGTAGGCGCCCATCAGTTCGTCGGCGCCATGGCCGTCGAGGGAGACCTTCACTCCGGCGCGGCGCAATTCGCGGTAGATCAGCCACGGCGCGGTCGGCAGGCCGATGTACACGTCATCGAAATCGTCCAGTATCCGATCGAGATCGGTTAGCGCGTCGGTTTCAGTGACGGGGAAGAAATGTCCCTTGACACTGGCATAGTCCACCACCAGCGCGGCCTCTTTGCTCTCGTCGTTGAATGCACCCGGGAAGGTGGCGACAAAGGTGTGCTGCCAGTCCTCGGCCTGTCGTGAAATCCCACCGGCCCGACCCAATTCGGCCAGGGTGCAGACCACGGCCGAGGAATCGAAGCCGCCGGAGAGGCACGAACCGATCGGCACGTCACTGCGCATCCGCAGTTTCACGGCGTCGTAGAACAGTTCACGGAAGCGCTCGGCCTGCCCCTGCAGGGTCGGCGGCGGAACCTCCAGGTGGTCGAGGGTATTCCACCAGCGCCGCACTTCCAACCGGCCGTCTTGTAGGGTAGCCGAGTGCCCGGCCGGAAGGCGGCGCACCCCTTCGAGAAGCGTGCGGGCCGTCCCTTCGAGGGAAAAACCATCGGCCAGGAGACGGGCGGCACTCTCTCGGTCGATAGCAGGCACATAACCGGACAGTTGCCGAAAAGCCTTAAGTTCCGAGGCGAAGGCGAACTGTCCTGCGGAAAACCGATAGAGAAGTGGCTTGATGCCAAAGCGGTCGCGGGCCAGGAACAGCGATCGCTGCTCACGATCAAAGATGGCGAAAGCCCACATGCCGTTGAAGCGCTCGAGCATCGCCTCGCCCCACTCGGCCCAGGCGGCCAGGATCACCTCGGTGTCGCTGGCTGAGTGGAAGCGGTGGCCCTTTCCTTCCAGTTCGCGGCGCAGCTCGACGAAATTGTAGACTTCGCCGTTGTAGACGATCCACCAGCGCCCGTTGCCGCCGGACATAGGTTGGCGGCCGTCGTCCGTAAGGTCGAGGATCGCCAGCCGACGGTGACCGAGGGCGATGCCAGCGCCGTCGTCGTGCCACGTGCCGCGCCCATCGGGGCCGCGATGGGCGAGGGCGTCGGTGTAGCGGTCGATGGCCGCCGGTTCAACCGGTCGACCGTCAAGGTTCCAGATACCGGCTATGCCGCACATGCCATCGTTCCTTAGGCTCCGCAGAACTCACGGATCTTGCCGGCCACGAACCGCACATTTTCGTCGCTCAGGTGTTCGCCCATCGGCAGACTGAGCAGTTCGCTGTCGATCCGGTTGGCGACCATTGCCTTATCGGCCTGGCCGAGATAGGCATAGGCGGCCAGTTTCGGCAGGGCGATCGGGTAGTGAATGCCGGACTCGATCCCTACTTCGGCCAGATGCGCCTTCAATGCGTCGCGCCGTTGCGCGCGCACCACGAACAGGTGCCAGACGTGGCGCGCACCAGCTGCCGTCACTGGCAGGGTAATGTCGGGACAACCGATCAGCAATTCGCTATAAAGCGCAGCCACGGCGATGCGCCGCGCCGTCCAATTCTCAAGATGCTGCAGCTTGACCCCCAGAATGGCGGCCTGCAGCCCATCGAGCCGCGAGTTGCGTCCTTCGAACTCATGGTCGTATTTGCCAATCCGGCCGTGGTTGGCAATCATCCGGCAGCGCTTGGCCATGGCTTCGTCATTTGTCACGATCGCCCCGCCGTCGCCATAGGCCCCGAGGTTCTTGCCGGGGTAGAAGCTGAAGGTGCCGAGATCGCCGATAGTGCCGACCCGCCGCCCCTGCCATTCGGCGCCATGCGCCTGGGCGCAGTCTTCGATGACCCGCAGCCCGTGTTTCGCCGCCAGGGCCATCACCCCGGCCATGTCGCACGGCTGACCGTAGAGATGCACCGGTATGATTGCCCTGGTCCTGGCCGTGATCCGACGGGACACATCCTCGACGGAGAGGGTATAGGTGGCCTGGTCGCAGTCGCAGAACACCACGCGATGCCCGGCGCGGGTGACTGCCTCGCTGGAGGCGATGAACGAATTGGCCGGGACCAGCACATCGCTCCCCGGCGGCAGCTCGAGCGCTTCCAGGGCGATCTCGATGGCATCGGTACCGTTGCCAACGCCGACACAGTGAGCGGCCTGCTGGAAGGTCGCAAATGCCTCTTCGAAGGTCGCCAGGCAGGTGCCGCCGATGAAGGCACTGTCGCGAATCACCCAGGCGATGGCGGCGTCGATATCATCGCGGATTGCACTGTATTGCCGGGCGAGGTCGAGAAACCTGACAGTCATCACGCTATTCCTCTCAAAACTCGGGGATCCAGGCATGCAGTTGCTCTGGAGTCTCGAAACCGCAGTCCGGGGCCAGCAGCTCGAGCAGAGCTTGCGTCCGGATGCCAAAACCAATTGCCGCGGTTTTCAGCCCCAACTGGCGACCGGCCCGGATATCGGTTTCAGTATCGCCGACAAACCACCCGTGAAGAGGCGTCGTCCCGAACTCCCTGTGCACCAGGCCAGCCTTGAGATCGTGCTTGTCCGTCTGGTTACCGCAACCATCGGCGCAGAGCACCCAATCGAAGCAATCGCGCAACCCCAAGGTGGCGAGTTGCCACTGCAGCAGCGCTTCAGAGTGCCGCAGCGTCACCAGCCCCAACGGCGCCAGTGCGCCAAGCCTTTGCAAAAAACCGCGGGTCCCCGGCCAGGGACGATCCAGTTCCAGATAGCATTCCGTCTCGATCAGGGCCAGGCGCCGTTCCTGGTAAGGGCCTTCGGCGCCGTCCAGTCCCGACATCGCCAAGATCTTCCCTTCGGAGAGCTTGCACCGCTTGCTTTCCCAGTAGACCGCCCTGTCGACCGGCCGACCACCGATTTCGCCGACGAGGTCGGCATACAACTGGTAGTACCGCCCCGAAACGTCCAGCAACGGCCCATCCAGGTCGAAGAGTAGGATTTGCCGTCCACTCATCAGCGCGGTTGGCACTTGGCAAAAATCATCGAACCCAACCCGGGGAGATCGCGGCTGACTTCGAAAAGGGCGTCGGCAATCCGGGTATCCAGCTTCTCCATTTGCGGATTGGACAGCGGCTTGATGAAGAAGGTCCCCATTTCCAGAATCTCCATCCCGCCGGCGACCAGATCGTTGCGCAGCATCTCCTCGGAATAGACCCGGCGATGCCCCTGGCGCTTGTCCTCTTCGCTGAAATCGTCAAGCCTGGAGAGCATCCCCAGAGCCACACCGACCCGACGGTGCAGCGATTGGGCGTTCGGCACCATAACGAACATCGAGCCGGCAGGGGCAAGAAACTCGGCCGCGCGCCTGACCACGGCGGACGGATCGGCAACGTGCTCAAGGATGAACGAGAGCAGGATCAGGTCGAATTTCTCGTTGGTGGCGAAATCCTCGGCCAAGGCGTTGACCAGTTCAATATTTCGCGTTCCCTTCGCCCGAATTCTCTCCTTGGCGCGCTCAATCAATTCGGACGAACCGTCCACGGCTACGATGCGCCGGAAAAACGGGGCCAGCGCCTCCGCCATGAAGGCATCGGCGGAGCCGATGTCGAGGACTGTTTCGCCTTGGCAAAGTTCCAGGATCTTGCTCACCCGGTACTTGTTCATGTAGCCGTTGAAGCCATCTTCCATGCTGAAGTATTGGGCGATCCCCTCCAGCCGCTGTTGTTCCTGCTGTTTGTCCATCATATGACTCCCGTTAACCTTCCGTTCAAGATTTCAAGTTTGCTCGCCGCGCCGCCAGCTCTTCTGCCGCTGCCTGGATCTTGTCGACGGTCGTCAGAATCGGCTCGATGTCCATCCCGCGCACCCATGCCAGTCCATTCGGCAGCGGATTGATGCGCACCGGCAATTCCGGCAGCCCCGCCCCGAGAGCACTCTGTACGAAGAGGTAGGGCATGTTCAGGCCGGCCGCAGTGAAGAACTGGTGTGTCGTGAAAAAGCGGCCGATGTTGATTTCCGTCGGATTGGGCACCCCGGCCTTGTCGTAGGTCAGGTCCACCCCGAAGACCCCGTTCGGCTCCGGGTCAATCGCGCGTACTGTCGCCTCGGCAATCCGGTCGACAACCGGGTCGCTGACAGTAACCCCCGTCCCGGTAATACCAGTCACCCCGGAAGGCGCCCGGTTGGCAAACTCCCAGTAGAGCCGCTTGCGCCCCTGGGCCACGACCAGTTCGCCGTCCTTCCAGATCGACTGCCAGGTGATGGTCTGCTCTTCGAGACATTCGCTAGCGGAGAAACTCCCCCACCCCTTGCGGAAGTCGATCCAAAGCCGCGCCTCCTCGAAATCGCTGGTCGGCAGGGCCCCCCGACCCGCCGAACCGCTGATAAAGCGCAGCCAGAGCCGCGGACCGTATTTTTCAAAGGCCTGGGCCAAATCGTCCGGATTGTTGAGCATCATCGTGCCGGGCACTTTGATACCGGCGGCCGCCCAGATCGCATAGGAAGCGTATTTATCCTCGCAGGCCAGGATCGTTTCATGCCGGGGGAGGAAAGTCCGGCAGGGCAGCTTGTCCCTGATCTTCGAGATGGCAATCATTTCCGCCGAAATCTGCACATGGATTAGATCAGGCTTGACCTCATCGATGATATCGAGCACCACCTGCAGGTAGTCTTCGCTCTTGACCGACGGCACCAGAAATTTCTGATCGGTCTCGGCGCGCTGGAGATTGTAGGGGTTGGTATCGAAACCGACCAGGTGGAACTTCTTCGGGGCGGCGCGCAGAGAACGGGAAAACCCTATGCCGGGGCTGCCGCCGGCACCGGTGATCAATACGGTTGTCATGGATTGCCTCCCGGCAGAATAGTCGCTTTGCGGTAGATCATCTCGATCGCATCGATCGACTTGAATCCCTCGTCGCCCTCGACCACGTGGTGGCGCTCCTTCAGCAGCTTGGCCACCACATCGCTGACCACGCGGGGATGATTGGAACTGGTCCCCTGGTATTTGCTGTAAAGATTGGGCTGATCGATGAACTCCACGTCCTCGGGCAGCGGGTAGGACATCACGTCCCAGTACTCGATCTTGTTGAGGTATTGCCCGCCGATCTTGATGATCCCCTTTTCGCCGATGATCGTCAGGCTCCCCTCGTAGTTCTTGTTGTAGACGCAGGTTGTCCAGGTCATGGTCCCCATGACGCCGGAACTGAATTCCAGCAGGGCGTTGCCGCAGTCTTCGATCTCGATGGCGTGGTTCTTGGTGGCGATGTGCCCGTGGACATCGACGACATCACCAAACCACCAGATCATCAGGTCGATGAAATGGCTCGCCTGGGTGAACAGCGCCCCGCCTTCGAGATCCTTTCGTCCCCGCCAGTTGGAGTGTTGATAGTATTCGTCATGGCGGTTCCAGAGCACATTGCACTGCACCATGAAAATCTTGCCGAGGCGTCCTTCTTCGACGGCCTTCTTCACCAAGGCAATGGGCACGTTGTAGCGGTTTTGTTTGACCACCATCAGGTGCACGTCACACTCGGCCGCAACGCGGATCATCTCCTGGGCGTCGGCTGTATGCAGGGCCATCGGCTTCTCGACAAGCACGTGCTTGCCGGCCCGGGCCGCGGCCATCGCCATTTCGGCATGCAGACCGTGCGGCGTGCAGATGTTGACAACCTCGGCATCGGTGGCGGCGAGCATGTCGCGATAGTCGGCAAAAAGAGCAACTTCCCGGCCATACAGGTCGCGCTGCCGTTCCATTTTGGATTCTTCGATGTCGCACAGGGCCACCAGCTTCGCCCGCGGTTCAGCATCGATGACCGCGGCATGTCGGGAACCGATGGCTCCACAACCGATCAGGGCGAAAGGTATCTTCATCGCATTCTCCTCGACCTGGGAACGACATGGGGGTCTGCTACCCCGCCGCCCCCGAAATTCTTCTGCAGAACCGAATAGGCAACAGCAGGCTGCGCCCATACATTACCAGACTTATCCGGATCGGGCGCGAAATGATCGCTGCGGCAAGATTCGCAGCGAAGGCCGTGATCAGGGAGGCCATGGCGGCGCCGACGGCGCCATAACGTGGTATCAGCCAGAAATTGGCGGAGACGTTGAACAGTACTCCAGCGATCTCCACATAGAGTCCATCCCGCAGATAGCCCTCGACCATCAGCCACTTCTGCCGAGCCACGCCGAAGAAGACGGCAGCGGCCATCCAGACCTGAATGGTGAGGATTGTTGCCGACGGGCGGTATTCTTCTCCAAACACGATCACTACCAGCAGGGGCGCGACCAGAGTCGTCACCAGCGCCGCGCCGATGGCCATCCAGATCATCAGATCGTACAGATGCTGGATGCGCTGCTGGTACTTTTCAGGGGCAAGGCTTTTCGAGTTGACGATCTCCGGAAAGAGCGAAGCCGTCAGCGCCACCGGTATGAAATACCAGATCTCCACCAGGCGTACGGCCGCCGAGAAGATGCCGACGCTCTTGTCCGAAGCCAGTTGTCCGAGCATAACCTGGTCAATCCGCATGTAGATCATGATCACCACTCCCTGGATGATCAGCGGCCAGCTTTCGGTCAGCAAATGACGGGCGCGGCTCAACCGGAATGACCAGGTGGAAAGTCGGTTGCCGTCGCGGCGGTACATCACCGCCAGCCCCACCGCCGCCAGCAGCAGTTCCCCTGTGGCCACCCAGGCAAAAGCAATGAGCGGTGCCTGCCCCAGAATGAGCAGCACTTTGGTCAGCGCCGCTACGGCGAAGGCGGCGTTGCGGGCATAGACCACCAACCGCGCCTTGACTTGCGACTGAAACCAGAAATCAACTGTATCCAGTGACTGGCAGAGCATCCCGAGCGCCAGGACTATGATCAGCCATTGTCCGGTGCTGTCGTCTGGACGCAGCCAGCCAGAGGCTCCGCTGACAACCACTAGCGTCAGCGCTCCGGCAATCAATTTCAACAGCGTCGCACTCCCCAGTATCTCGTCCTTCGCCTGAGGATCGCGCACGATGTCGCGGATGACGATGCTGTCGAGACCAAGCGCCGCCAGAGCCCCGACAATGGAGATGAAGGCAACCGCATAATTGAAGGTGCCGAACCCTTCCGGGCCGAGGTACCTGGCTACCCAGACATTGACAAAAAGCCCGACGCCAAGCCGCACGATCTTGTCGCCAAAGAGCCAGCCGGCATTGTCAATGATCCCTTGAAGCGTCGGTCGGCCTTCAACATGCTTCCGCAAGGTTTTTGGCAGCAGGCCGGTCCACCAACTGTCTCGCATCGTCCGTTCCTCTTCTGCCCTGCTGTCGACTACAGCCAGCCAGTCTTCACCGAAACCTGCATCACCTCGTCATCTCTCGCCGGAGCCGCCGGCAAAATGCATGACATCCGCACTCACCCCCAGATTCACCAAATCCCGGGCAAGATCCTCCCGCCGCTTCAGTGACGTAATCACAATCGGACGGATTGCCGATCCCGCCTCTGCCGACAAGGGAAGCACCGCCCGGCCGAACAGGTCACTGTACTCGCCGCCCTGATCAATGACCGACGCCAGTTCCAATCCCGCCTCCTGAAGCGACAGATAGGCGATTTCCGCCACCTCGTCGACGCCGCAGAAGACGACTGTCTGCACCCCTTGTGCCTTGAGTCGGCGAAACAGGGCAAGATAATCCTGGCGAGTGATGGTGTAGAGGCTGGTGAAATAATTGAGGTGCTGGAAAGCCAGCCGGCCCTTTTCTGCGAAACCTTTCGGCGTAAGCAGGTAGGCGTAGCGGTTACGCGGAAAACTTTTGACCCGTACGTACCCTTTGGCTACGAAGTTCTTCAGGTAGGAGTTCACCAGACCGACGGCGATGCCGAGGCGCCCGGCAAGTTCTCGCTGGGAGACAGCCTCGCCAGCCTCGAGTTCGTTCATCAACTGAAAGGTACGGTAGGCTTCCTGATCAGCGACCTTGTCGTTCATAAAATGAACAGTAGATTACTTTTACGTATGAAATCAAGAGGATTTATCAATATCGTTCATTTCATGAACAAATAATGGCAAGGGGATGAACCCTGTCGGAGCACATCCCCTCGCCAAAAATCAACAGTGAACCGTCTTGTATTTAACCTACGGTGTATATGCCTCAATCTCGGCAATACGGCTCCAAACCCCGGACATGCCGGTAACCACCACCAAAATTTTATTCGTCGTTACCGGCGAGAATTTAAAAGTCGTCCAGATCTTGTTATTATCCGTGATACTTCCTCCTGACACAGTCACCCACGTCGTCCCGTTCCAGTACTGGATATAGTAGGCGGTGTTGACATTCGCCGTTCCCGTCATCCCGGCCGTTGGCTCCGACGGGCTCGCGTAATTGTCCTGGATATTGAAAACATCGATCTCGTCAATCGTCTTCTGCCCGTTGAAGGTGATCTGCACCCAGTCCGGACTCACGTTGAGGGTGTTATCCGCCCAGAACTTGATCCCCTTGCGGTCCCCGTCATTCACTGACGACAGTGCAATCACCGGATTGGACATCGTCGATGATGCCGTCGCCACTCCGCCATTGGCCGAGGACGCCACGTTGGTACGCGCTCCGCCGGCCACATTCACCGTCACGTTCACCGCAGCCGAGATCACCGTTTCGCTCAGGCTGCTGATCGCCTTTGCCGTCAAGGCGTAGCTCCC
>JAMPXI010000074.1 GCA_023701265.1 Desulfuromonadales bacterium
CCGGTGGCCTGAAGGCTGTTCCGCCACAGCATCAACAGTCTCAGAACGGCAAAAACGAGCAGCAACAGAGCGTAAAGACCAAGGCAGAAACGGATTTCCGGCAATAACCAGGAGCTCAGAAAGGTTCTCGACTGCACGGGTTGAGGCTCGACGGTATGGTCGTCTGGATGCACGTTCATCTCATGGACTAATCTGTTCCGGGAACAGACCATTTGGGGAGTTTTCAAAAAGCTTAACAAGCATCCGGTGAGCGCGAGGAGAAAGATGCGCCGCCTCAAGATAGAGTTCGATGAAGCGGGACCAGCCGAACTCGCGCATCGAAGCGGTGTCTTCGTGATAACGCAACATGTGCCTGAAGTTGCGTTCCCGCAGTCTGGAACCGAGTGACCACCGTCTGAACGTCATGTCGGCCACATCGATCAACCCGAGCTGCCCTTCCCCGGGAGAGACGATGATGTTGCCGAAGTGCAGGGAACGGAAGTAGATCCCCTTTCGGTGGAGATCCGCGACGAAGCGGGAAACCGCGGTGAGCAACTCAGCCGGATCACAGGCTCTGCACTGCAGGGCCTGTCTGACGGTCATGCCGGGAAGTGGCCGATAAATGACCAGATGCTTTCGCAGCGGTGGGCAATAGGCATAATCCAGAACCTCTACGGTTGCCACCCCCCGCTCAGAAAGAAGGGTCACGTTGCGCACGAACCGCAGGGCATAAGGGAAAACCGTAGCCGTGGTCAGGAGGCGCTTGCGGCGGAAGATTTTGACCATCAAGCCGTCGGGGGTCTGCAGAACCTTCTCGCCAAAACCGTCCCGTTCGATGATTTTGCTGCAATCGACAAGCGTCCGGTAATCGGCAGGCTCAAGACGGCGGGGGCGAAGACAGAGCACGAAATCCGTTCCTCAATCGCCGATGGCAGAGAGACGCTCCAGCACCGCAGCTGCCAGAAGAGGGATATTGATTTCGTGATGACCGGTGAGCGTCAGGCCGCGCCCGGACCCCGACGTCGGCCTCTTCACCACATTCTGCAGGGGGCGATAGTGCTGGGTCATGTCGAAATTTGCCGTCGTGAAGCCATCAACATGGTTCCCGAGGTTCTGGGCAATGGACAGGGCCTTGAGAAACACTTCCGGCATGATCACCGCCGAACCGACATTCAGCCAGACCCCGCCACTCAGATCGGCCACGACAGCAGTGAGCAGGCGAAAGTCGCGGGCCGACATTTCGCCGGTGACTGCCCCGTCGAATTCCGGGTGCTGGTGAATGATGTCGGTGCCGATGGCCACGTGAACCGTGACCGGGACCGCATTGTCGACGCACGCCGCCAGCAGGCTGTACTCCTTGAAAGGATGATCGTTGTCGACAATGCAGCGACCAACCGCTTCGCCAAAACCGATCCCTTCAGGCAGAGCCACCTTGAGCGCCCGGTTGATCCCGCCACCGGTCTCTTCGGAAAAACCGAAATCCCCCGAATGCAACACGGCACCGACATCCTCGGAGGTCGCGCCGATCAGTGACACCTCGAAGTCATGGATGGCCGCCGAGCCGTTCATTGCCACGGCCGTGATCACCTTTGCTTCGATCAAGGCCTTGAGCACCGGCTGCAGGCCGCATTTGATCACGTGGCCGCCGATGGCCAGCACCACCGGGCGCCCCTGACGGTGCGCACCGACCACCGCATCGACAACGCCACGCAAACTGTCGGCACCCAGCAGCCGGGGGAGTGAATCGTAAAAAGCTGCGAACGAACCGTTCGCGGCAAACGGCCGGGCAAAGTGCTCATCGACTTTGACCTTGTTGTCGCGGGTCGTGATGGAATAGGTGCTGACTGCAGAGGGATCGATTGGGAGATACTGTTTCATGCTTCGGCAACCTTGAGGACTTGTGATGGTGCCAATGTGCAATTGCACATTGGCAAGCCCGGCGACAATCGCTATAGTGCAAAGCCGAGCAAGTGACAACATAGCAGATGTTGTCCCTGACTGCCACGAGGAATGACATGACTCACACTGCCGACGACCATCGCGACCGCATCAAGCACACCATCGAAAAGGCGGAGAAATACCAGCGTCGCAAGGCCGGCAAGCATAAGGCCGAAATGGCTTTGATCCACCGGGCACTGCCGCTGATTACAGGCGTCAAAACGATCCTGGACGCACCCTGCGGCGTCGGCCGGGCGACCATCATGCTTGCGCAGTCCGGATTCACCGTGACCGGCGTGGACCTTGGAGAGGGGGCCCTCGACCTCGCCAGGAAATCGGCCCTGGAGGCCAATGTCGCGGCAACGATCGAGAAACAGGATCTGGTCAAATTGGAATATGCGGACGGACAGTTTGATGCTGTGCTCTGTTTTCGGCTGATTCACCATCTTCCCACCCCGAAGCATCGGGATGAGATCATTTCCGAACTATGCCGCGTGGCTAAACGTTATATATTGATATCCTATCTCAGCCCCTGGTCATACACTTCGGCACAACGTCTGATCAAGAAGAAACTGGGGATAAAGTACTCTGTCCAGAACATCACCCCCCTGCCCGAGATCCAGGGCTACTTCAAGCGTCACGGCTACCGGTTGGTCAGGGATTTCGCCCAGGCCAAGTTCATACATTCACTGCATCTGGCGGTATTTGAACGGGAATAGGTGCCACCCGCGCATCATTCTCCAATCACCAGCACGGCAGCTCCCTTCGCATTGGAAAAGCGCGCCAGAACTCGTCTGTTCTGCTGCGTCAGCCATCCCTGCAGCCAGGGCGCATCGGCCTTCTCCTCAACAGCAAAATAACGGTATCGGCCGGCATTTTCCGGACTCATCGCCATTGCTTTTGTAACCGTCTGATCCATCGAATATCCCCGCCCCGCATAATAACGAATTCGCTCATCATCATAGAAGACGGTTGCATCAGTCGGCAGATTTCTGGAAATCCAGATGCCGGCATCGCGATAGTGCGTTTTCTTTGCCGACAGGGAGACGACATTGTCGACCATCACGACCAGCGCCACCGCCATCACGACTCGCGCCAGCCGGGGATATTCACGCACAAAGGCCAGCAGAAGATAAACGACCAGCGGAACGGCCAGCCAGTTCAAAAAACTGGTATAGCGCGAATTCATGAACCGCAGCTGGATGAAAAACACCATCAGGACGGCGAGATAGAACCCCCAGGCCAGAGAAGACAGGCGGAATGTGTTGCAGAGACTTTTCGCGCCGCTCCAGCAGCGCTTTGAGAGCATCGGGACCAGGAACGGTCCCAGCAGCTTGAGGAATTTCAACAGGATCACGGCCAGGAAACCGAAGAACAGGATGTAGCCGGCTTCATCCCGCGAATACTTCTCCAGCACCGTCGCTGCAAACCGCCCGGAAATTTCGGCAAACTTGACAAACAGATTTTCGGGGCTGACCAGCGACCAGTACATTCCGACCTTCGCGAAAGCGCCGGAGGCGGCCAGATAAAACCCCAGCAGAACGACGCCAACGACCGGCAGGGCACTGAGTTGCAGTTGGCGCAGCCAATCTCTGCGCCAGCGAGGGTCGGTGAACTGCCACAGGATCATGGCCGGCACCAACAGCAGGGCTTCCCTGCGGAACAGGAAGGACCCCGCCACTGCCATCTGTACCCACACACCTGCAAGCCAGCCCGGACGCTCCTCCCACCTCATTGCCAGCCAGATTGCCAATAGGCAAAAAAACCAGAAGCCAAACTCACGGAGGATCTCCCCCCGGAACGCATTGAATGCCGGCATGGCCAAAACAACCAGGCAAGCCAGATATCCTGCGCTTTCGATACGGCGCTGGACGCATGCCACGGTCACTGTACAGGCGCCGGCCATGAACAAGGCACACCAGAGATGGGCACAGAGTTCCGAGGAGAGCGATGTCGCCTGATGACTGACGGCGATCAGGATGGGGTACCAGGGCCAGTCGTAGCGTTTCAGGGTCGCGGCAAACCCTTCGGCATTAAACGTGTTGGCCAGATCAAGATAGAAGGCACTGTCCTTGGAGAGGATCGGATTACTCCAATAAGCGACCATAGAGAGCAGCAGGCTGCCAATGAAGGCCAACCGCACCGGGGAGATCCGACCGCAGTAATTCCTGGTATCGATCACAATACCCCCCCAACTTTTTCCAAAGCCATTTTCAAATATCCGCCTTATCAAAAATCGCCACATTAATGTGGCAGTCGTAGTTGGCAAAATAGCAGTCGCTGTCGATCCTCCCGTAAAATTTCATTTGGAATTCCCTGCAAACCCTGTCGATGATGTCTCTGGCGTTTTCGAGAATCTCAATTTGCAGAAGACACCTGTTTCCGGCGAGGAGACTTCGTGCACCCTCCAGCACCATCAACTCGTGGCCCTCAACATCGACTTTCATGGCAATAGATTCGCCACAATTACCGGAGACCAGGGAATCAAGGGGAGCAACTTCTATTTCAACTTCGGAATATTGCCCTGCTTTCGTAGACTCAGGTGCGGTTTCCAGAATGCGCGAGGTACCGGAGCTCTTGCCGGCATTCTTCAGAAATTTCACTGTGGCATTACGGTTGCTTAGCCCCAGAGGAAAGGTTCTGATCTTGTGGGATAAGCTGTTGATGAATATATTCCCGCAAAGATTGTTGTAATTGTCTCGATCAGGCTCGAAAGCGAAAATTCGGTCCACCTTCACACCCTGTCTGGCGACCGTCAGTGAGTAGAGCCCAAAATTGGCTCCGATGTCCAAGAAGACCCTGACATCGTTGCTGTTAAGCAGGGCGATAAATGCGTCAATCTGCCGTCTCTCATAATCTTCATTCAGGATGATCTTCCTGTCGATGTAGTTGCCATATCTCAACAGCAGCGCCAAGCCAAGCCGGTTTCTGATCTTGGTTTTCCCGAAGAAGTAATCCCGGTAAACGATTTTCTTAAATTTCTTGATTATTTTCATATCATCCCCAAGGGGCGCCTTTCGCTCACCTGACCTGCAGAAAGGTCCATACCGCCTTGCGCAGGTAGTCCCAGCGCAGGGCCTGGCGCAGGCTGATCTTCGCCGCCTGCAGATAGCAGCTTCGCGCCACGGCCCTGTCACCTGCCAGCAGCGCGGCCCGGAACAGCGACAGGTAGCGCTGAGCCTCGTAACGGGTCCGCAGTGATTGACACGCCTCGGGCAAACCGGCAAAGACCTCATGTGTCATCCTTGCCACATATCCCGCATCATCGTGACGGACGTGCCTAAGGCTGTCGGAATGCTTGTAGATGCGTGCCAACGGCTTGTTGACGAGGGCCACCCGGGCATTGACCAGCACAAAGGCGAAAACTGCGACATCCTCTCCGCCGCGCAGGTTCTCGGGATAAGGACGCTGCAACAGCAACTCGCGTCGAAACAGGGAGCTGCCATGTGCGATGGCGATGCGCTTCTCCAGCAGATACCGGCGGGCCCGCTGCAACGGCGACCCGGTGACCGGGTCGGGCAGGCGCACGCGCTGGCGTCCGTCCGGATAAACCGAAACCTGCCCACCTAGCACCAACTCCGCTTCAGGGGTCTCCTGCAGTGCCTGCCGCAGGCATTGCAGGGCATCCGGCAGCAACTCATCATCGGCGTCCAGCAGCAGGACATATCTGCCGCTGGCCAGACGGATGCCGTTGTTGCGGGCTGCGGCCGGACCGGCATTATCCTGGTGAATGACCTGCAGCTTCCCCGGATACCGACTTGCATAATCATCAAGCACATCGGCAGTGTTGTCTCGCGAACCGTCATTGATGACCAGTAGTTCGACATCTTCTTCCCACTGAGCAAGCACGGAGTCCAGCGCACGTCCGACCACTGCTCCATAGTTGTACGTCGGGATGATGACGCTGATGAGGATTTCTGACGGCGTCATGTCATCCTTCCCGGATGTTCACAGGCTTTTTCAGGACAGGGCCTTGGCGGGGGCGTTTGCACCCAGAACAGTTCATGACGGCGCACGGCCTTCCGGAAGAACTCATCTTCCCCGTATGGCGGCCACTGACGCCCCGTCAGGATTGACTGCAAGCGACGACGCAAGCGTTTTTTAAACGGCAGCGACATCTGCAGGTCGTGCATCATCCCCAGAGCCATGGCTTTGTCGCGTTGGACCGCCTCTTCCACAACCAGACAATAAGGGTTGCCGATCACATCCTCTGAAAATTTCGGCGGCAACGGTACGCCGGAATGGGCGTCTCCCATTGGCCAGCGATCATTATCGTGCAGATGGTTGGCATAGCAGAGCAATGCTTCCGGATGGCAGGCCGAATCGACCAGCGTCTCGGTGATGAGACTGTATGCACAAACATGATCGGGGTGTGGATCAAGGTCGGGGTGTGGCAGCACAATGACTTCCGGTTTCACCAATTCAACGACATGCAGCAGATCTGCCTTGAGATTCTCCCAGGTTGGGAGGCCGTCACCGTCGCTGGGGAGGGGACGCTGGTTATACGAGCGGAAGGGTCGCGTATCGCAAAGATCGGCTTCACGCGAGCCGGCCGGCTTGCCGGGAGCCGCCTGCATCACTGGCAACTGCAGGCAAAAGTAGCCGAAATGAATGCAATTCTGCTCTGGAACACCACCCCAGCGAGGGACAGCGACACTGTCCCAGGCACGGAGAGATCCCTTTAACCGTGCCGCTTCGGTGGCGGAGCAGCCCATGCGCCGGTAGTGGCCGGCCTCGACCTCCCCTGCGGTCAGCGTCACGATCCACGCCTCGCCAGCCCGGCTGTACAGGCCGAAGGCGGCAAGTTCCGCATCGTCCGCATGGGGGGCAATGATCAGCAATCGCTTTTCGAGATAGTCGGGATGCCTGGAAACCCATAGCTGACCGGAACCTGCAAGCTGACAGTAGCGGGAACCGATCCGCAGCGATGCATCGAGAACGGCGTCGGAAAATCCTGTCAGATTGACATATCGCAGGCCGCTTGTGTTTCGCTCGAACACTTGAACATCGGCCAGGCCACCGGCCGTCATCATCACGGCCGGGTCAAAAAACCGTCCCAGCAAGTCGGTCTTCAGTTCCAGGGTCAGGAACAGGGTGTCGGTTGAAGCAAGGGTGATGGGACGGGAAAGGATTAATGTCCCGTCTTTCGCCAAGGTAACCCCGACACTTTCGGATCCGGCCGGAAAGTAATGAATGTAATCCTGTCGAGGCGAATAAAACTGATGATCAGACAACCACACCTCATGGGCGATCCAGGCAAGAAGCACCAGGGGGAACGGGAGCCACCAGGCAACCAATCCTGCAGAAGCAATTCCCGAGGCGGTCATAGCAGCACCAATGCGCTTGCGGCGCCGGTGACGCTTCAGGAGTGTCTGTTTGTCAGCAACCATGGCTCACCGGCAATAAACCGTGACGGGTCGACACCAGCGCTCCTTGTACTCACGGTCGGCGCGGCCGAAGGAATAGCGGAGTTCCTTCTCCGCCAGGCGCGCCTCCTCCCATGCCGCTTCGGTATTGAGATAGCTGAGCACACTGCCGGGGCTGAATTTTTCTGCCTCCGGGGCAACCCCGCCGTTGACGTATTCCACACTGACCCAACGAGGCGCGACGGTTTTATAGATGACCTGCACGGCAACCGGATCGCCGCGCTGCTCAATGACGAAACCCACCATGAATCCCTGGAGTAGCGCAAAAACCTCAGACAAATGCTCCAGCCCCGGGGCAGCAAACCCCCACTTTCGCTTGAAGAGTTCGCCGTAAATGCGCGCCAGGCTGTCGGCGGGATATTCCTGCACCGGACGGGCCGTCGCGCCCGCATCTTGCAGCAATCGCCACTCACGACGTTGGTTATAGCGGAACTTGCGAGAGAGATCCTCGGGGGGACGGGACATCATCAAGGTTTCCCGTTGTCTGCTGATACCGGCGAATTGACGCGCATGCGTTTCGCTGAGATAGCGGGCATGATGCCGCAAGGGAGCATGGACATCAGGAGCGGCGGGAAGGATGTACTCGGCGTTGCCCAGATCGAAAAGTCGTTTGCGCCCGAAGTGCTTCAGCGCATCCCTGGAGAGGGCCAGATAGTGATCCCAGGCAGCCAGTGCCGCATCGACCCTACCCTCCTGAATCCAGCCGAGATAACGGACGGGAAGCCCGGCCAATCCGGAGAGCCTGGCAACCACGTCGGGATGGGTAATGACGCTCCCGCCGTGAAGGGCCCAGGCCTCGGCGTAAGTCGCGGCATCGATTTCCTGCCAGCCACGCTCACGAAAGCTGCGGAATCGATTCAGCACGGCAAAGTCCGCAGGCTTGGCATTCTGCTGTCGAATTCTGTCAAGAACGCTCTCCGGCTCCGGCAGGAACCTTGACCACCAGCACATCCTCCATGATCAGGTACTGAAGGTCAGATCCGTAAAACATGTTCAGCGCGTCGGTCGGCGAGCAGATCATCGGCTCGCCGCGCCGGTTCAAAGAGGTATTCAGCACAACGCCATTGCCGGTCAGGCGTTCCATCTCCTTCATCAGGTCGTAATAACGGGGATTGTACTCGCGCTTCAGCACCTGGGCCCGGGACGTGCCATCCTGGTGCACCACTTCCGGTACCCGCGTCTTCCACTCCTCGACCACCTCGAACGTGAAGGTCATGAACGGCGCCGGGTGGTCGGTACCGAACATCTGCGGACCAACCGTGTCGAGCATCGACGGACAGAAAGGCCGCCAGCGCTCGCGGAATTTGATCTGCTCGTTGATCCGGTCGGCGACCCCCTTCACGCTGGGACAGCCGACAATGGAGCGACCGCCGAGGGCGCGCGGCCCGAATTCCATCCGCCCCTGGAACCAGGCAACCGGGTTGCCGGCGGCGACGATCCCGGCAATACGCGGCACGGTATCGTCGATCTTCTGCCAGACCGGCTTGGCCGGATGGGCTTCGCAGGCGGCAATCACCTGCTCGTTGCTGTAGGCCGGGCCGAGGTAGACGTGCTCCATCTTCTCCACCGGCACCCCCATCTGCTGCGAGACGTAGGCGGCGGCGCCCACTGCGGTGCCGGCATCACCGGAGGCCGGCTGGACAAAAAGTTCCTTCACCTCGGGGCGGGCGATGATTTTCTGGTTGAGCTTGACGTTCAGCGCGCAACCGCCGGCAAAGGCGATTTTTCCCGTTTCCCGGATGATGTCGCCGAGATAGTAGTCCATCATCTCCAGAGACAACTTTTCGAACAAGGCCTGCATGCTGGCGGCATAATGGATGTAGGGCTCATCGGCAACGTCGCCCTGGCGCTTCGGCCCCAGCCATTCGACCAGTTTTGGCGAGAAGTAGTAGCCCTTGCCACCCTCCTTGTAACGACGGAAACCGATGACGTTGGCGTAGTCGGTATTGATGGTCAGTTCGCCATTTTCGAAACTGGCCAGGCGGGAAAAATCATATTTGGCGGCATCGCCATAAGGCGCCATGCCCATGACCTTGAACTCGCCGTCGAGCATTTCGAAACCGAGGTATTCGGTGATGGCCCCATAGAGACCGCCCAGGGAGTCCGGGTCGTAAAATTCCTTGATTTTGTGAATCGTGCCGTTCTCCCCCCAACCGAAGAAGGTGGTGGCATACTCCCCCTTGCCATCGATGCCGAGGATGGCGGTCTTTCCCTGGAATCCGGAACAGTGATAGGCGCTGGAGGCATGCGTCAGGTGATGTTCCACCGCCTCGATCCGGACCTTGCCGGCATCGAAACCCAACTGTTCCAGGCAGCGGACGATGTTCCCCCGGTAGCGCCGGTAGCGGCGGTTGCCGTTGAAAATGGCGTCAAGCGACCGATCGGGGGCGTACCAGTAGCGCTTCGCATAGTGCCAGCGGGCCGGACCGGACAGGCTGATCGGCGCATAGGGGATGGCCACGACATCGACGTCAGCCGGCTTGATGCCGGCCTGCTCCAGGCAAAATTTGGCCGACTCAAAGGGCATGTGATTTTTTGCATGCTTGTCGCGCAGGAAGCGCTCCTCTTCGGCGGCGGCAACCAGTTTGCCATCGATATACAGGGCTGCGGACGGGTCATGCCCGAGAGAGCCGGAAAGTCCCAGAATAGTCAGTGCCATAACTCGATAACCTCTTTCAGCGGGTGGGGGTGTCTGGCACCCGCGGCAGTCGTTGGTCCAGAAGCAGGTAAAGGTGGCTGTCAGGCGGCCAGTTATTCAGAAAACGGGCCCGATCGCGGGCATAGGCCCGGGCGAAACTGCGCTGGCAGCAGTGCTGGCGCATGGCGTCCAGATCGATCAGCGCCCATTGTCCGTCGTGCCAGATCAGGTTGTGTCCTTTCATGTCGCCATGACTGATGCGCTCGCGCAACAGCGATGCAAACAACCCATCCAGCGCCTGCAGTTGCGCGACGGGGGGTGAACTCCCGTGAAAGGGGCGAAAACTGGAGATGATATCCTCCCCTTCCAGGTATTCGGTAACAAAGTAAGCGCGGCTGCGCAACCAGCAATTGCGGTGCTCGATAACGGCCAGCGGCTTCGGCGTGGCAATTCCCAGGAACATCAGGCGACTACCCGCGCGCCAGGAATGCCAGGCACGGCTCGGACGCCAGAAACGCCTGAGATAGTGCACGAAGTTCTTGATATTGTAGCGCTTGACGAGCAGCCGCCGTCCATCAAGATCGACTCGGGCAACCGTAGCGCTCCCCCCAGTCTTGAGGATGCAACCATTCGCTATACAGCGATCCGGATCATCCAGCAACTGGCGTAGAGCTGCGACTTCATCACGCCGGACAGCCTGCAGCCCCAGGGGGCCAGACTGCACATCGAACAGGCTGCAGTCGCGGCCGGTCTTGCGGAGGTAATCCCTGAGTCGCCAGCTCCTCACCTTGTTCACTTGTTTTTGCAACTCCGCCGGAGGGAGCGGATGCGTGCCGTTGGTGCGCAGGTAAGGCTCGAGCAGTTCGCCGATGAACGGATCGATTGCGGGCGGAAGCTGCGCAAAAAATATTCCGAGATTTTCCAGAACCCGTCGCAGGGAAAGCGTTCGGCCCTGCGTCTCGACGCGCATGCTGCCGCCGTCTACCAGGTAGAGGTGCCCATCATGGCACAGCAGGTTATCAAGATGCAGATCCTGCTGCCACATTCCCCGGTGGTGCATCGTGCCGATCACTCTCAAAGCCATGCCCAGCACTTCGCGCTGCCGGTCGGACAACGCCTGCTGCCGCTCTACCTCGCGCCAGATATCGCCCAGGCTCCTGGCGCCGTCCAGGTAGTCGAACAACAGCCAGCCACCGGCGCTGGGGTCGAAACCCGCTGTGAGCAGAGCTGGCGTATTGACCCCCGCACCAACCAGCATCCGGACACCGTCACGCTCATGCCTGAACCGGGGTGCAGCCTTGCGCCCCACCAGCAGTTTGGCCAAGACCCGCCGTCCTTGCCATTCTGCCAATCCGACATAGCGACGGCCTGGCAAAACACGCAGCCATGCTTGCAACTCCAACTCTGTTCCAGGCAGCTGCAATTTCATCGGCAGACTCGGGTTTCGTCCGGCTCTGCAGAGTTCATGCAGCATCAATGGCGTTGTTCCTTGTATGCCCGCCGTCTGCCCAACCGCTCCAGCCAGGTCTGCATTGATCCGGGCGAGCGACTGGTCTGCAGGTATTGGGAGAGAAACCCGTGCTGCCCTTCGCGATCCCATATGCTGACTTTGCGCAGGAATGTCTCCAGGTCCCTGATCTGATCCCGCCACCCGAACCAGAGGCGGCGGGTCTTCTCGAGATCAATCAGACACGCCTCCCACCTCCCCTCCTGTTCCCGCAGGAACAGATGCTTGGGATACAGGCAGCCATGCCGCAACCCGGAGGCGTGCAACCGGCCGACCAACCGGGCACAGACCGAGATGATGTCGCGCTGCTGTTCGGCATCCCGTCCCTGCCAGTCAGCCATGAAATTTTCCAGAGCCGTCCAACCGTCCAGGGCACGGGTCACCAGAATTGCCCGGCGCTCGCCCCCAACCCGCCGTTCCCCAAAAAAGACTGCATGCAAGGAAGGGATGGCCAGTTCCTGATACCGCATGATTGTACGGAACTCGCGGGCCACGGTCGGCTCGCCCAGGGGATGGGCAAGACTGCGTGTAAAATAGTTGCTCTGTCGCTTGATGAAGAACCCGCGCCCTTCGAGTTCCAGGCGAAACACCTCACTCCAGCCGCCGTGCTCGGTATTCGGCTCGTCGACTGCATGAAGCTGCGCCTCCCAAAGGGCATCAAAATGGGCCAGCCCGTGCTTTTCCAGCAGAGCGCTGTCGTCCTCGGACAGATAGTCCCGCAAGATAATTCTCCCTCGGCAATATAAGTTAATTTGACGTTTCGAAGAAGAGCTGTTGTTCCACTTGCCGGCAGAGAATATGCACGATGATTGCGTGGACTTCCTGGATATGCGGCGTTTCCATGGAGGAGACGGTCAGGTTCACATCCACCACAGGAGCAATCAGGCCACCATCCCTCCCCAACAGACCGACCGTCGTGCAATCGAGGGTCTTCGCGGCCTGCAGGGCCAGCAGAACATTCGCGGAGTTGCCGCTGGTCGAAATGCCGATGACCACATCGCCGGGAACCGCCAGGGCTTCGACCTGACGTTGAAAAACCCGGTCGAAACCGTAGTCGTTGCCGACGGCAGTCAGGATCGAACTGTCCGTAGTCAGGGCAATCGCCGGCAGCGCCCTGCGCTCCATCAGGAAACGGCCGACCAGTTCCGCCGCCAGGTGCTGGGCATCGGCGGCTGATCCGCCATTGCCCATGACCAGGATCTTTTTCCCATCGCGCAACGCCGCGCAAAGAATCCGCGAACAATCCTCAATACGTTCCGCTAGCGCCTCGGCGGCACTTTCCACTACCTGCAGGTGGTTCGCAAAATGTTCCCTGACAGACATGATTTTCATTTCCAGCCCTCTCGACACCGTTTCAGTCATTATCAGGCTTCAGGCAAAGCTTCCGAGCCTTGAGTTCAACTTTTTCCCAGAAGCTCCATTCATCACTCAGAATTTGCCGCAACGGCCTGTCACGATAGATTTTCATGAAGCGCAATCGGTCCCTACGGGTCAGGCCGATGTTCATGCTGGAAAAGTGCAGGGCGGCGACGTCCTTTTCAAGCCAGCGTTGCGGGGTATGCGATCGTGTCTGCACCCGGTGGAGGTCGATCAGATAGAGGGTGATATCGTTCGCTGTACAGGGCATTTTCAGCGTGGTTGTATCCAAAAGAAAATGGCAGATGTAGAAGTCGCGATGATTCACCCCGTGATTATGCAGCGCCCTGGCGATTTTCGCCACCTTCTCTATCAGCGCCCGTTTCAAGGAAGCACAGGGACGCTCAACCGGCCAATTCGAGCAGTAATCCTCAAGACTGATCGTGTTGATCAGCTCATCTGTAATCAGGAAGGACTGCTGGTGCGAGGGCAACCGGCCACGCTCGCCGAAACCGGCGATTGCCATGGTAGCCACCCCGAGTTGTTCAAGCCGGCGGATAGCTTGCCATTCATCCCTGGCTCCGAGCACCGGCTTACGCATCATCAGCAGGTTCTTGAGAATTTCACGCCACCCTACACCATAGTGCAACTTGGCAAAGTAGCCCTTGCCGTCCAGGGTAAAATGCAACGTCTTGCGCCCTGCCAGACAGCGAAAGACCTGACCATCAAGAGCCATGACACTCTCGAAGACGGCATCCTCGGATCCGGGAAAATGCTTGCGAAGATCTGGCCTGAGGTCAATCAAGATGACAACCCGTGAGCAACGGATTCAATGATATCCGCGGCTTTTTCGTGAAGACTGAAGATATCCGCCGTGGCTGCATAAGCCAGCGCATTACGACGCCAGACCGGGCGTTCGCGGGAAACCAGCATGCGGGTCAGCAGGTCGTTCATGGTTTTTTGTGCAAACGGCGTGGGGATCAACAGTCCCGCACCGGCTTTTTCGACATGCCCCGCGTAACCGCAGACGC
>JAMPXI010000075.1 GCA_023701265.1 Desulfuromonadales bacterium
CAGCGAGTTTTCGTCCGTCCGGCATTCATCTGTGCGGCGGAGGGAACCCGCCGGAGGCGGGCAAGGCGGTAGGGGACTACGCCGTTTGATCCAAAATTTGGGCGAGCAAATTTTGGTCGCCGTCCGGGGGCGAGACCCCGGGACTTTAAGTTCGTGAAGGTAAGAGGTTGGCAATCGTTTGAGATGGTCGTCCACATAAGGCTGGTTCAACTGGCGACCAACGGAGATCGTGGACAGCTACCCGACCCGATACTTCCCCACCTCACTGCTGAAATGACACGCCGCGAAATGTCCCGGCGCCTGTTCCTTCAGTTCCGGATAATCGGTCTTGCAGAGCTCGCGGGCATAGGGACAGCGTGGGTGGAAGTGGCACCCGGACGGGGGGTTGGCGGCGGAGGGGATCTCGCCGTGCAGGATCAGCCGTGCGTGGCCGCGCTGCGGGTCGGGCACCGGCACGGCGTTGAGCAGCGCCTCGGTGTAGGGATGATGCGGGGCGGCGTAGAGCGCCTCGGCGGTGGTCAGTTCGACAATCCGGCCGAGGTACATCACCGCGACCCGGGTGCAGACGTGTTCGATAATGCCGAGGTCGTGGGAGATGAACAGGTAGGTGAGGCCGAACTGCTCCTGCAGATCCTGGAGCAGGTTGATGATCTGCGCCCGGATCGAGAGATCGAGTGCCGAGACCGGTTCATCGGCAATCACCAGTTTGGGCCGCACCGCCAGGGCGCGGGCGATGCCGATGCGCTGGCGCTGGCCCCCGGAAAATTCGTGGGGGTAGCGGTCGGCCTGGTCGGTGGAGAGGCCAACGGTGTGCAGCAGTTCGATCGCCTGCGCGCGTACGTCGCGACGGTTCGCCAAACCGTGCACGAGCAGCGGTTCGGCAACGATGTCGACGACCTTCTGGCGCGGGTTGAGCGACGAGTATGGATCCTGGAAGATCATCTGCATCTCGCGGCGCAGGGGGGTCAATTCCCGGTGCGACATGCCGACCAGTTCCCGGCCGTCGAAACGCACCGAACCAGAGTCCGGCTCGATCAGGCGCAGCAGCAGCCTGGCGATGGTCGATTTGCCGCACCCCGATTCGCCGACCAGGCCGAGGGTCTCGCCGGAGTGCAGATCGAAGGAGACGCCGTCGACCGCGCGCACGGCCTGGCGCGGGGCTCCCGGCCGGCGGCCTTGCAGGGAGAAGGTCTTGCGCAGGTCGCGCACCTCCAGCAGCGTCGTCATGTCGACCCCCAGCAACGGACCTTGTGCCCCGGTGCGACTTCGACCATGGGCGGCAGTTCGCCCTGGCAGGGGGCGAACGCTTCCGGGCAGCGTTCCAGGAAGGGGCAACCTTCGGCAATCTGCCCGGGCATCGGAACCGTGCCCTCGATCGGGGTCAGGCGCCGGCGCTTCTCGCCGAGTTTGGGGACGCAGGCGAGCAGGCCGCGGGTGTAGGGGTGGCGCGGATCGGCGAACAGATCAAGGACCGGGGCGCTTTCCATGATGCGGCCGGCATACATGATCGCCACCCGGTCGGCGTGCTGGGCGACCACGCCGAGGTCGTGGGTGATCAGCAGGGTGGCCATGCCACGCTCGGCTTTGCACTTTGCCAGCAGGTCCATGATCTGCGCCTGGATGGTGACGTCCAGTGCCGTGGTCGGCTCATCGGCGATCAGCAACTGCGGGTTGCAGGCCAGGGCCATGGCAATCATCACCCGCTGGCGCATTCCGCCCGAGAGCTGGTGCGGGTAATCGCGAGCCCGGTCGGCAGGGGCGGGGAGGCCGACCTGGTCGAGCAGGTTTGCCGCTTCCACGGCGGCGTGGACCCGGTCGTGTCCCTGATGCAGGCGCAGCACCTCGGCGACCTGTTCACCGACGCGCATCACCGGGTTCAGCGAAGTCATCGGCTCCTGAAAGACCATGCCGATGCGGTTGCCGCGCACCCGCCGCATTTCCTCGATGGGCATGCGCAGCAGATCGCGGCCATCGAAGCGGATCTCCCCGCCGACAATCTTGCCGGGGTCTGGCACCAGCCGCAGCAGCGACAGCGCGGTCAGCGATTTGCCGCACCCCGATTCACCCACCAGGGCCAGGGTTTCCCCGGCCTCGACGCAGAGGTCGACCCCATTGAGTGCTTTGACCAGGCCGGTTTTGGTGAAGAAGAACGTCTGCAGATTCTCAATGTCCAGCAAAGGGGGCATCCGCGGCTCCGGCAGGGGGGTGCAATGGAGATAGGGAAACATGCGACCGGCAGGTTGTCAATCGCTTTCCGGTGACGTCAACCTGCCGGGTGTGGTAAAAATAAACATTATGGACAAGCGCCTTGTCGGCTGTGTCGACCTGCATACGCACAGTACCTTTTCCGATGGCACGCTGACACCCGCGGCTCTGGTGGCGGAGGTCGCGGCCATCGGCCTGCGCGCCATGGCCCTCGCCGACCATGACAATCTCGATGGCATCCCCGAGGCCCAGGCCGCCGGCACGCAGCATGGCATCGAAATCCTATCGGGGGTGGAGCTGTCCGTGGTGTGGGGGGAGCTGTGCGACCTGCATCTGCTCGGCTATGCCTTCGACCCGCGGCACTCCGGCCTGCACACTGCGCTGGAAGAATTCCGCGCTTTTCGGGTCAACCGCAACCGCCGGATCCTGGAGCGGGTCAATGAGAAGCTGGTCGGTGAGAGGAGAAAAACCATCCCGGTCGCGGCGGTTCTGAAGCGCGCCGGGGGAACCCTTGGCCGTCCGCATATTGGCCAGGCGCTCCTGGCCGCCGGCCATGCCCGCACCATGGAGGAGGCCTTCGATCGCTACCTGGTGCCGTGCAACGTGCCGAAGCGCTTCTTTCCGATCGATGAGGCAATTGCCCTGATCCATGCCGCGGGCGGTTGCGCCGTACTGGCCCACCCGATGTTCATCAAGGCCGACGCGAAAGAGCTTCCCGCGCTCATCGATACCCTGATCGGCCTGGGATTGGACGGAGTGGAGTGCTGGTGTGGCGGGGCGACGAACGACACCGTCGACGCTTTGCTGACGCTGGCGCGCCGCAAAGGGCTGATCGCGACCGGCGGCTCCGATTTTCATCAGCCCGGCGTCGGTCCTTCGCTGGGCAGCGGCCTCGGCAACCTGTGCATCCCGTATGCGTGCGTGGAAGAGCTGCAGGAGAGAGCGGGGCGGTACCTGCAAAAAGTCTGACCCCCCTGACTTGCTGCGCAAGTCTTCCCCCCTGCTCCGCAAGGGGGATTGCCTCCCCTGCGTCGTAGGGGAGGTGGCCGTAGGCCGGAGGGGTCACCCGCCCGTCAAATGCTCCACCAGAATCTTCACCCCGATGCCGATCAGCACCAGCCCGCCGACAATCTCGACCCTTGGTCCCCACCGGTCGCCAACCTTCCGGCCAAGCAGCATGCCGACCACGGTCAGCACGCCGGCAACCAGGCCGATGACCAGCGCCGGGGTCCAGATCGATACGCCGAGCATGCTGAGGGAGAAGCCGACGGCGAGGGCATCGATGCTGGTCGCCACCGAGAGCAGCACCAGTGAAAGGCCGCGGGTCGGGTCGTTGGCGGACTTTTCCTCGTGCGCCTCGGCCCTTGCCTCCCAAAGCATGTGTCCGCCGACGAAGGCGAGCAGGCCGAAGGCGATCCAGTGGTCCCACGCGGCGATGCGCTGCTGGACCGTGAGCCCGGCCAACCAGCCGATGACCGGCATCAGGGCCTGGAACAGGCCGAAGTGGAAGCCGAGCCGGAACAGGTGCCGGCCGGTCAGCGTGGCAAGGTTCATGCCGGTGCCAAGGGCGACGGCAAACGCATCCATCGCCAGCGCCACGGCAATGCCGAGCAGGGTCAGAATATCCATGCGCGGGTTGTAGCGGCAGCAGGGTGGCATGTCAACCATTTTGCGCGCGGGCCGTCTGACGATAAATGCGCAGACCGGGGTGCGGTTTGAACTTCGCAGCCGACTTGACGTACAATAAAGAAAGTTTTTTTCTCGCAGAGGAGCATGGCAGGTGTTCGGTGCCCTTTGCGGTGACACGTCTCAGGTGCGGGAGTCAACGTAAACGATGAACAAGCTCATGATGGTTGCAGCATCCATATGTCTGTTGTTGACCGGCGCGATGCCGGCCCTGGCTTTTACCGCCGACGGCTGCGGGGCAGGCAGCTGCGCCAGCTGTCACAGCCTCGACCCGAAAGAAGCCGGCACGATCCTGGGCGGATTGGTCGACAAGGTCAACAAGGTCGAGATGGCCGAAGTGCCGGGGATGTGGCTGGTGGAGGTCGAAAAGGGAACGAACAAGCTGCCCGTTTACATCGATTTCTCCAAAAAATATGTGCTCTCCGGCAGCGTCATCCGTCTGGCCGACAAGGGGGACGTGACCCAGGAGCGTTTTGCGCGGATGAACAAAGTCGATCCCCGGCGCATCCCGCTCGACGACGCCCTGCTGCTTGGCCGCAAGGATGCAAAAATCAAGGTGGTGGTCTTCACCGACCCCGAATGCCCCTTCTGCAAGAAACTGCATGACGAACTCAAGATCGTGGTCCGTCGCGATCCGGCGATTGCCTTCCTGATCAAGCTTTTCCCCCTGAAGATGCATCCTAATGCCTATGACAAGGCGAAAAGCATTGTCTGTGCCCGCTCCCTGGAATTTCTCGAGCTGAGCCTTGCCGGCAAGCCTCTGCCCCCGGCGATGTGCACGACCAAGGTTGTCGACCAGACGCTGGCCCTGGCGCCGGAACTCGGCATTCAGTCGACGCCCACGCTGGTGCTGCCAAACGGTCTGGTGATGCCTGGATACAAGACGGCTGACGAACTGATCAAGCGCATCCGCGAAGAAACCGGCGCGGCCCGCGGTTGATTGTGGTGCCCCTTGCCTTTGCCCGTACGATCTGCTAAATTTTTGCGTTCTTGAAAGTAAATAGAGGAGGCTTCTTCGTATGGGTTTAATGGATGGCAAGCGCGGCATCATCTTCGGTGTCGCCAATGACATGAGCATCGCCTGGGGGATCGCCCAGCAATTGAACGCGGCCGGTGCGACCCTGGCTTTTACCTATCTGAACGAAGCGCTGGAGAAGCGGGTACGGCCTTTGGCCGAGTCGCTGCATTCGCCTTTGATCCTCCCCTGCGATGTCGCCAGCGACGAGCAGATCGAGCAGACCTTCGCCACGGTCGAAAAGGCGTGGGGAAAGATCGATTTCGTGGTCCACTCGGTGGCCTTCGCCAACCGCGAGGATCTCAAGCAGCCATTTACGCAGACCAGTCGGCAGGGTTTCCAACTGGCACTCGACATCAGCGCCTATTCGCTGGTCGCCGTGACCCGCTATGCCTTGCCGCTGATGAACGAGGGCGGTAGCATCCTCACCATGAGTTACCTCGGTGCCGAGCGTGCGGTCCCCGGCTACAACGTCATGGGCGTGGCCAAGGCGGCACTGGAGGCTTCGGTTCGCTACCTTGCCGCCGAACTCGGCGAGAAGAAGATTCGCGTCAATGCCATCTCCGCCGGCCCGATCCGAACCCTGGCGGCCTCGGCGGTCGGCGACTTCAAGAGCAAGATCAAGCTGATGGACGATTTTGCCCCGCTGCGGCGCACCGTGACCCAGGAGGAGGTCGGCAAATCGGCACTCTACTTCCTCTCCGATCTGGCCTCCGGGGTGACCGGCGAGATCCACTACGTCGACGGCGGCTTCAACATCACGGTCAGTGCCTGACTTGATGCTTCCTCGCCAATTGTCAGTCATTCAAAGGGCTCCCCATCAAGGGGAGCCCTTTGGTTTGGTTCCAACCCGGCACGCATCGCTCAACACTCAGCACTGATCCCATGCTTCACGGCAACGTTTCCGGACTCCGCTCCGGGCAGATCAAGGCACTCGAGCGGCTGACCCGCCGCCGCGTTCCGCCCGAAATGGTCATCACCCCGGAGTTGGCCAGGGAACTGACCGGGCTGTCGCGGGAACTGCGCCGGCAACTCGGCCTGGTCCTTGATCGTCAGGGGACGGTCCTGCACGTGGTGGTCGGTGACGACCGCGAAATCGTCCTGCCCGACCTCACCGACCACGCCCTCGGTCGCAGCGGCCTGCGCGGGCTGCGCTGCCTGCATACCCACCTCAAGGGGGAGCCGCTTTCCCAGGACGATCTGAACGACCTGGCGCTGCTGCGCCTCGACCTGATGGCGGCGCTCGCCGTCGGCGCCGACGGACTCCCCGGAGCGATGCACTACGCCCACCTGGTGCCATCCGGCCCCGACGGTCGGGTGGTCGAAACGCAAAAGCTCGCGTCGGTGCATGCGCTCTCCCTCGACTTTGCGGATTTTATCCAGGCGCTCGATGCGGAACTGGAACGTAACCGGGCGGCGACCGTCGATCTGAGCGACCGCCGCGAAAAGGCCATCCTGATTTCGGTGACCCAGGCCCCGCGCCAGGAGGCCGACGATGCCATCGACGAACTGACCGAACTGGCCCGGACCGCCGACGTGGTGGTGCTCGACCGGGTCATGCAGCGCCCCCGCCAGCTCAACCCGCGCACCCTGATGGGGGAGGGGAAGCTCAAGGAGGTGGTGATCCGTGCCCTGCAGCAGGGGGCGACCCTGCTGGTGTTCGACCAGGACCTGAGTCCCGCCCAGGTGCGGGCCATCACCGCGATCACCGAGATCAAGGTCATCGACCGCAGCCAGCTGATCCTCGACATCTTCGCCCGCCGTGCCCATACCCTCGACGGCAAGGTGCAGGTGGAGCTCGCCCAATTGCGCTACATCCTGCCGCGCCTGACCGGCAAGGGGACCGCCATGTCGCGGCTGATGGGCGGCATTGGCGGCCGCGGCCCCGGCGAAACCAAGCTGGAGATCGACCGCCGGCGCATCCATGACCGCATCGCCCGCCTGGAAAAGCAGCTGGACGATCTTGGCCGTCAGCGCCGTCAGCGTCGCCGCAAGCGGGTCGACGCCGGCGTGCCGATCGTCTCCATTGTCGGCTACACCAACGCCGGCAAGTCGACCCTGCTCAATGCCCTGACCCAGAGCGAGGTCTTCACCGAGGATCTGCTTTTCGCCACCCTTGACACCGCCACCCGCCGTTTGCGTTTCCCTCGCGAGCGCGAGGTGATCATCACCGACACGGTCGGTTTCATCCGGCAGTTGCCGAAGAGCCTGATGGGGGCGTTCAAGGCCACCCTCGAGGAGCTCGAGGACGCCCATCTGCTGCTGCATGTGGTGGACATCGCCAACCCGCGCTGCGAGGAGCAGATCCGTGCCGTCGAGCGCATCCTCCGCGACCTGGAGCTGCACGAAATCCCCCGCCTGCTGGTGTTCAACAAGGTCGACCTGGTCCCGCTTGAGACTGTGACCGCCGTCTGCCGGCGCTATGAAGCCCTGCCGGTCAGCGCCCGCGATCGTTCCACCTTCGAGCCGCTGCTCAGAGAGTTGGAAGAGCGGTTCTGGGGGGACGATGAGCTGTTGCGGGGCGGGCCGGTTTGACTTTTTCGCAGTTTTCAAGGTAGCATTACACCGTTTATTCCTTTGAGGAGGGTGCCCGTTTTGATGCGTTCGGTCTGGCCATTGTGTCTGCTTCTGCTGTTGCTGGCCGGTTGCGCCGCCGAAGTCCGCACCTCTTCGCAGGCCCAGCTCCGTCTCTCCCCGCAAGCCTCCAGAATCACTGACCCGGCCGAACTCGGCGTCCTCTCGCCGGTACTTTATCCGCAGCCCCCCGGCGCAACGCAATTCCCTGAGCTGGAGTCAGCCGATCTGGTTGACGATGAACTTGAGGACATTGCGACAACCGGTGAGGCTGAGGCGTTGGTCGAAACGGATGACGCCGTTGCCGCGAATCCTGACGACGAAGAGGTGCTGGATCCCGAAACGCTCGAGGACAATGCGGCTTTGCAGGCGGCCGACGCCGCTCCTCCTGAAGAAGAGGGCGAAACCGTTTTCATCGACGAGAAGACTTTCGACTTCCCGATCGTCGACAACGAGAAGGTCCGCTATTTCGTCGATTATTTCAGCGGCCCGATCAAGAAGAACGTGCGCAACTGGCTGGAGCGCTCGACCCGCTACCTGCCGATGATGCGGGAAGTATTTGCCGAGCAGGGGCTGCCGCGCGATCTCGTCTATCTGGCAATGATCGAATCCGGGTTCAACAACAAGGCCTTCAGCCGCGCCCGCGCTTCCGGCCCCTGGCAGTTCATGGAACGGACCGGCCGGGCCTACGGACTCTCCAACGACTGGTGGCGCGACGAGCGCCGTGACCCGGAAAAGGCGACCCGCGCCGCGGCTCGCCACCTGGCCGATCTCTACCGCATGTTCGATGGCGACTGGTACCTGGCCATTGCCGCCTACAACGCCGGCGCCGGCAAGATCCGGCGGGCGATCGAGCGCTACGGCACCCGTGATTTCTGGGAACTCACCCACGGTTCCTATCTCCGTGAAGAGACCAAACACTACGTACCGAAGATGCTGGCCGGGTTGCTGATTGCCAAACACCCGGAGTACTACGGCTTCACCGACCTTAATTTCCAGGAGCCGCTTGCTTACGAGCAGGCGGAGATTCCGTCGGTCACCGATATCGAGGTGATTGCCAGGCTGGCCGAGAGCGATTACGAAATCATCAAGCAGCTCAACCCGGAACTCAAGCGCTGGAGCACGCCGCCAGGCGTGGAAAGCTATCAGGTGCGCCTCCCGGTTGGCAGCGGTGCGCTTTTCACCGAGCGCTATGCCCAACTGCCGGAGAATCAGCGCGCCAACTTCGTCTATCACAAAGTCAAGAAGGGCGACACGCCGGGAGCGTTGGCCCGCCGCTACAATGTGCGGACCGACGATATCCTGCGCTTTAACAAGTTGCGCAGCACGCGTTCCCTGCGTATCGGTCAGAATCTGCTGATCCCGCTCAACCCCGAAGCCGGCAAGATGTCGCTGGCCGATCTGCGCGAATCACTGCGTGACGATGCGCCGGCAGCGAAATCCGGCAAGGGTGGCACAAAGCATTACACGGTGCGCTCAGGCGACAGCCTCTGGAAAATCGCCACGCGCTTCCATGTGACGGAAAAACAGCTCCGGTCCTGGAACGGCCTTGGCAGCAAGAGTGGGCTGAAAGTTGGCCAAAAGCTGGTGGTCGCCGCCGGTTCCGGCAAGGGGCAGCCCGCCGCCGCGGCCAAGAGTACCAGGCAGGCCGCACCGAAGGCCGCCCAGGCTGATCTGAAAAAGGTCGTCTACCAGGTGCGCGCCGGCGATTCGTTGTGGACCATCGGCCGGCAATTCGATGTCGATACCCAACAAATTTGCGACTGGAACAAACTGCCGAAAAATCCGGTCCTGCGTCCCGGCCAGCGCCTGACCCTGTTGGTCAAGAGCACCCACCGTGGCTGAGCCGGAACGGGCTCTTTTCCTCCACACCCTCCCCGAAACTCTCCCGACCAACGTTTCGCGTGTCTATGCCGGAGCCGAGTTCTGCCCGTGGCGACTGCCGGCTACCGCCGATCTGCAGGCGGCCTTGAACCGGGCGCATGATCGCGGTTGTGCCTTCACCCTGATGACACCGGTGCTGAACGAACCGTTGCGGGAAAGACTGCGTGCTTCCCTGGCGATTCTGTTGCCGGCGCTGACCGCGAACGATGAGGTGGTCATCTCCGACTGGGGGGCGCTCGACCTGGTCAGGAGCCTTTGCCCGGAAGCAACGGTCGTGCTTGGCCGGGTACTGTCCGGGCAGAAGCGTGATGCGCGCACGGTCGATCTCGATCTGGGCGAAGCCCAACGCACTCACTTCCGGCAAGGGAGCTGGTATTCAGCACCGGCGGTCGAACTGCTCCTGGAGCTGGGGATCCGCCGGATCGAACTCGACAATCTGCTGCAGGGGGTTGCCGCTCTGCCAACGCCTTTGCGTGGCACGCTGCATGTCCCCTTCGCCATGACCGCATCGAGCCGCAACTGCCCGTTCCGTCGTCCCGGAAGTGCCGATCCATGCCCTCGACCATGCGGCGAAGTCTTTACCCTCACGTCAGCCGAAAGCTCAGAACCTTTGCTGCAGGGCGGCAATACCCAGTTCCTGCGCAACGGCCGCCTGCCGGACAACCTCGCAGAGCTTGGCATCGACCGGGTTGTCGAGCATGCTGAATTGCCGCACTGACCACGCTCAACTTTGACATTTGCCGGGCGGATTGCTACACTGCACCGCCCATCCCCCCGAAAGGATTACTGAAACAATGCTGAGCCTGCTGATCTCCCTGGCGGCCGGTGCGGCCGCGACCGTGCTGTTGCTGCTCACCCCCCTGCACTATGCTTTTGGTATCATTCTCGGCACGCTGGTTTTTGCCGGTGTTTATGCATTCGTCCTGCGGCAGGTCATGCTCAAGATCAATACGGCCGTCGAGGTCGCCCAGAAGGACCTGGCGTCCAACCGCATCGAAAAGGCGGTGCGCATCATCGAGGATGTGCAGAAAAAGTTCTCCCCGTGGCAGTTCTACGTGAAGCAGCAGATGAACTCGCAGATCGGCTCGATCTACTACCTCAAGCGAGAATTCAGCAAGGCTTTCGAGTATCTGGAGCAGGGGTTCGCCCGCCACTGGGTCGGCATGGCGATGCTGGCGATCTGCTACATGAAGCGCAGCCAGAACAGCAAGATGATCGACACCTTCGAGAAAGCGGTGACGGTCACTCGCAAGGAATCGCTGCTCTGGAGCCTGTATGCCTTTTGTCTCGAGAAAATCGGCGAGCGCGACAAGGCGGTCAAGGTCATGGAGCGCGGCTTGAAGAAGCTCAAGGGCGACGAGCGGCTGGAAGAAAATCTCAAGTTGCTTCAGGACGGCAAGAAGATGAAGATGCAGCCCTACGGCGATCTTTGGTTCCAGTTCCACCTGGAAAAAACCGGGACGCTCATGCGCCTGCACACCAAGGCGATCCAGGGGCGCCGCAAGATCGTGCGCCGCTGAGCATGTCTCCCAAGCTGAAATCATCAAAGCTTGTCAACAGCCCCTTCGATGTTCGGAAGGGGCTGTCGGTTTCCGGGGCCGACCGGGACGAATTCCTCGCGGCCATCGATCACCTCAACCCGCCGATCGAGGAGCAACATCCAGCCGAAGAAGAGCCGCCCCGCGCCCGGCCGCGACGGATGAGGCAGCTGGAACGCGGGGAAATCAAGCCGTCCGCCGAACTCGACCTGCACGGGCTGACACGGGACGAAGCCGTCGCCAGAGCCAAGGCCTTCCTGGCCCATGCCGCCCGCCAGGGCTGGGCGGCGGTGGTGATTATCACCGGCAAGGGGTTGCACTCCGCCGAGGGTCCGATACTGCGCCGCGCGGTTGAGCTGTTGCTTGGCCAATCCGGCCAACTGGTTCTGGAATGGGGTAAAGCCCCGCGCCGTTTTGGCGGGGCGGGAGCGCTGGTGGTGTTTCTGAAACGCTCGCAGTGAGCGGCGCGCAGTGTTCATCAAAAAAGGGGACAGAATTGAATTCTGTCCCCTTTGCGATTCGGCTGGTTCGCTGACCGTTGCTGCTTTACTCTTCGGCGGTTTCAGCCGGTTTCTTTTTGCGCGGGGCCCGCGGGCGCTTCGGTTTGTCGACAGGGGCCTTCTCGACGGGTGCCGGCGCGGTCTCGGCTGGAGGCGTTTCGGCCACGGCCTTTTTGCGTGGGGACCGTTTTGGCTTAGGCGGCGTTGCCGCCAGAGGAGGCTCGGCCGGCTGAACCGGTTCGGCCGGCAGTGTCGACGCGGCAGGTTCACCCCCCTTGGCGGCGGGTTGCTTGCGTGCCCGGCGGGATTTCTTCTTTTTCTCTTCGGATGCCGCGGCGACATCGGCCGTCGGCACTTCGACCGGTGTCGGTTCGGCTCCACCGGGTGCCTCGGCAGCGGCCGTCGTTTCGCTGGTCTTGCCGGTCGATTTCTTGCGGCCGCGCCGGCGCCGTTTCTTTTTGGCGTGGGGGGTGCCATCGGCGGGAGCCGCAGTGGTATCAGTCTCCGCGGCCTCTGCGGATTCTTCTTCGTCTTCCCCCGTAGCTGGCTCGGCAGTTTCAGCCGCTGCCGTTTCGGGGCCACCCTTTTTCTTCCGGCGCCGCTTGCGTTTTTTCTTGGCCGCCTCTCCATTGGTTTCAGCAGCTTCGGCGACTTCCTCAAAGGGTGGTTCAGCGACCTTTTCCACTTCGGCCGACCGTGACGATTTCTCGGGCATCGCCGTGACCCTCGCCTCGACGTACTCGGCGGCGACCTTCTCCTTTTCACGTTTATGCAGAATGATTTCGATCTGGTCGGCAAGGAACGAGGTGCGTCCGGTGATCTGGATGTCGGCCTGGTAGCGGCGCTCCATCTCCACCAGCTCTTCGCGCTTTTCGTTGAGCAGGAAGCTGGCGACTTCGCGCGCCATCTGCACCTCGGCCTCGGCAATCTGTCCTTTGGCGAGGCCGGCATGCAGGCGGCGCATCACCGACACGGCCAGCGTCTCGATGCTGCGGATCTGTCCGGCACCCTGGCAGTGCGGGCAAATGCGGAAACTCCCCTCGGTCAGGGCCGGCTTGATCCGCTGGCGGCTCATCTCCAGCATGCCGAACTGGCTGATGTGGCCGATGGTGATGCGCGCCTTGTCGCGCGCCGTCCCATCCTTGAGGCGCTCCTCGACCTGGCGGATGTGCTTGCGCTCGCGCATGTCGATGAAGTCGATGACGATCAGCCCGCCGAGGTCGCGCAGGCGCAGCTGGCGGGCCACCTCTTCGGCGGCCTCCAGGTTGGTTCTGGTGGCGGTCGCCTCGACGTTCGACTCGCCGGCCATCTTGCCGCTGTTGACGTCGATGGCGACCAGCGCCTCGGTGGTGTCGATGACGATCGATCCGCCGGAAGGGAGCGCCACCTTGTTGCGGCTGATCGTTTCGATCTGTTCCTCGATCTGGTAGCGGGAGAAGATCGGCCGGCGTTCCTGATGCAGCTTGACCAGCCCGGTGTGGTCGGGCATCACCACCTCGAAGAATTCGCGGGCTTCGCGGAAGACCTCCGGGTCGTCGATCAGCACTTCGTCCATGTCCGTGGTGAAGTAATCGCGGATCGAGCGGATGACCAGGTTCGATTCCTTGTAAATCAGCGCCGGCGCCTTGACCTTCTTCTCCAGGGTCTGAATATTCTCGTACAGGCGCATCAGGTAGAGGTAATCGCGTTCCAGTTCCTCGCGGGTCTGATCCAGCGCCGCGGTGCGCACGATGCAGCCGACGTTTTCGGGGAGGTCGAGGGAGGAGAGCGCCTTTTTCATCTGTTTGCGCTGCTTGTCGTCCTCGGCCTTGCGAGACACGCCGCGGGTCGGCGTACCGGGCATCAGCACCATGTAGCGCCCGGCCAGGGAGACGTAAGTGGTCAGCGCCGCCCCCTTGGTGCCGCGCTCCTCCTTGACGATCTGCACCAGGATCTCCTGACCGCGGTGCAAAAGGTCGTTGATGCGCGGCTTGCCACTCGCCTTGAAGTCGGGTTTGATCACGGCGGCATTGATCTCGTCGATCTGCAGGAAGCCGAGACGCTCGGCGCCGTAATCAACAAAGGCGGCCTGCAGACCGGATTCCACCCGGACCACCGCCGCCTTGTAGATATTTCCTTTGGTTGGTTCGCGTCCGGCGACCTCGATACCCAGTTCGGTGAGGACGCCATTTTCCACGATGGCCACCCGGTTCTCTTCGGGATGGGTGGCATTAATCAACATCTTTTTCGACATGCAAATTCTTTCCGGCAGCCGCGCGCGACTGTCTCTGATTGGGATGGGCCGGCCCTGGCGCCCGCTCGACCGGGGAGCATCGCTCACCCGGGAGCCGTGACGGTCGTCAGGACTCTCACCTTGAAATTCTGCGTCGGCAGACCGCGATGGTCCGCTTCGACGTCAATCGCCCCCGGCGCGCTCAGGAGGC
>JAMPXI010000076.1 GCA_023701265.1 Desulfuromonadales bacterium
CCATCAAGCAGCAGCGGCGCGCTGTACGAACCGGCAACAGCGAAGAAAGCGTATAGCTCGCTCTGGAAATGATGGCAGAGCCAAAGCGAAACCAGACAGATCAGGATGACGGCTGCCAGGGCGGCGCCAAAGGGGATCAAGCGGTAGAAGAGGTGTGCTCCGTAACTGGCCAGGAAGAGGATGGCAACTCCACCGGCCGGAAGCAGCGAGGCATATTGTCGGTCGGCTCGACGCAATGCCACCCCGGTGCCGATCAGGACCAGCCCGCCAAGCGCGGCAAGCAGCACCTGGCGACTTGGCGTCAGCCAGCCGAGATCGACGCCAAGCTTGACCAGGTAGGCGGCAGCCAGCACCAACGCCGCGACCCCGCCCCAACCGAGCAATTCGGTCACCGGAAAGGGCTTCGGCGCCGGTGCGGTCCAACGCCGCGCCGGCGCCGGTCGAGCGGGGATCTCCTCGAAGGAGAACTTCATGGCTTCGGCGACTCTCTCCTGCCCTCCGGTTTCAGCATCGAGATGATCCAGCCGCGCTTCCAGCCGCAGCAGGCGCTGCTCGATGGCCGCCAGCTTTGCCGTCACTTCATCCTGCCCGCTCATTTCCTGCTCCTTTTGTCCACCGATAACGAAACAACCCGGCCGTTGCCGCACTCCGGATGCACCCAGTTGCGACGGGCCGGCAAGCGCCTGAGCCGTTGGAACACGCAGCCGCAGCGTTCGCAGACCGCTACCGGCTTGAGCCGTTCCTGCCGCAGGTTGTTCAACGCAAAACTCTTCCCGCTGCGCTGCGGGGCGATGCCAAAAGCCAGCGCCCAGGCCCGCCAGGACGGCCCGTGGCTGCAGCGATGGCGATGCGGCTGCGGTGCGGTCAGGTGCTCACAGGCATGCGCCAGTTCGTGCAGCAGGGTTGTCCGCAGCAGTTCAGGCTCCTGGCGTGGCTGCAGACGAATGCACAACGGTTCTCCGCCGCGGTGGACATAGCTGCCGAGCAGCCCGACTGCATGGCTCGTTTTGACCGGCAAATTGCCGACTCGCTCGAGGAGTGCAACGGCCTGAACGAGGTCGAGACAATTGGCAACCCCGGCGGAGAAAGCTTCCCAGACGCCAAGCTCCACGGCAATGGAGCGAACCGATCGAGACAACATCTGGTGTCAGTCCCTTGCCACGACGAAACTGTTGCGGAAACCTTTACCTTCGAACGCGATCCGGGCCTGCTCAGCCTCAGCCATGGTTTTATAAAGTCCGGCACGGACGCGGTGGAACTTCTGGCCGGACACCCAGCCCTCGACAATCGAGGTCTCACCATAGCTCCGGCGCAACTCATCGGTCAGACGCTGGGCATTGGCCTGCACGGTAAAGGCGCCGACCTGAACAGTAAACGGCCCGGCCTCATAGGATGCTGGCCGGCGATAAGTGACGACCTCGCCCGCCGCAGCAGGCTCCCGATAGCCAAGGGCATCGATGCGTACCGGCGCCGTTCCGGGACCGACCACACCGAGGTCCTTGGCGGCCGCATAAGAAAGATCGATAATCCGCCCCCGCACGAACGGCCCGCGATCGTTGACCCGTACCACACACTGGCGGCCGTTGCTCCGGTTGGTTACGCGCACGTAGACATTCATCGGCAGAGTCTTGTGAGCCGCCGTTAAATCGTGCATGTCGTAGACTTCGCCGTTGCTGGTTTTGCGTCCATGGAAATCCGGGCCGTACCAGCTGGCGAGCCCTTCTTCTTCGTAACCGTCGGCATTGAGCAGCGGGTCATAACGCTCGCCATTGACCTCGTAGGGCTTCTGCGTCCCCTTGAGACCGCTTCCAGGTTTATCGAGCACTCTGACCCGGTAGCTTGGGCCTCCGCATGCAGACACGCCAACACAAAGGAAGAATACCAGTAGTAATCTGATGATGGTATTTCCCAAAAATTTGTCCTTTCAACAAAAACCCCCCGGCACAAGGCACGGGGGGTCATTTCCGTTCAGTGTGACGCGCGGATGCCGGCCATTATTGAGCTTCTTCGATGACGGTCATCGCCCGGAATTTCTGGTAGCGCTGCTCGACCAGTTCATCGGGAGAGAGTTTTCGCAGTTCGGTCAGATGGCTCCTGAGAACCTTTTTGAGCTGGGCGGCGGCCTCAACATGGTTATTGTGGGCTCCACCGGGCGGTTCGGGAATCACCTCGTCGATTACGGTGCCAAGCTCATCGATATCCTGGGCGGTGAGCTTGAGGGCTTCGGCGGCCTGCGGACCGCGGGTACCATCGCTCCACAGGATTGCCGCACACCCCTCAGGTGAAATGACCGCGTAAACCGAATACTGCATCATCAGCACCTTGTTGCCCACAGCGATCGCCAAGGCCCCGCCGGAACCGCCCTCACCGGTAACGGTGACGATGATCGGGACACTCAGGGCCGCCATCTCGCGCAGGTTGCGGGCGATCGCCTCGGCCTGGCCGCGCTCCTCCGCACCGATTCCCGGGAAGGCCCCCGGCGTATCGACGAAGGTGAAGATCGGCAGCTGAAACTGCTCGGCCATCTGCATGACGCGCAGGGCCTTGCGGTAGCCTTCCGGATTGGGCATACCGAAGTTGCGGTAGACCTTCTCCTTGGTATCACGCCCCTTCTGATGGCCGATCACCACGCACGGCTCGCCGTCGAAGCGGGCAAAACCGCAAACCAACGCCGGATCGTCGCGGAAGTTGCGGTCGCCGTGCACCTCGAACCAGTCGGTGAAGATGTGCTTGACGTAGTCGAGGGTGTAAGGACGATTCTGGTGGCGGGCCAGTTGGGTACGCTGCCAGCGGGTCAGGTTCGAGAAGATCTCGTCGCGCAGCTTCTCGGCCTTCTTCTCAAACTTTTTGATCTCGGTGGAAAAATCGACGCTGTCAGTGGAGTAGTCGCGCAACTCGCGGATCTTCTGCTCCAGTTCGACCAACGGTTTCTCAAAATCGAGGAAATACTGCATGCTTTCACTCCCGGGTCACTCAAAAGTCACGACATTATAGCCAAACAACTTCTCAACGTCATCCATCAATTCGTCACAGGCCTGAACACGCAGAGAATCAGGGAGTTTTACCAGCGTTTCGCTGCGATTGGGGATGACCAGATGGATGACCCCCTCGCACTCGCCACGATAGCGGCCGACAATTTCCCTGAGCGTCCGCAACTGGGTCTCATCGAGACCTGGAGTGGTCAGCCGGAAGTGAATCCGCCTGGTCATCCGGCCGCGCACGTCCTTAAGCGAAAGGACTTCGGTCACCAACAGCTTGCTGCCACGACTGGCCCCGCCCCCCTTGCCGTTGCCGCCAACCTGCCCTTCCCCCTCGTCCTGGGGCTCCTCGCCGGCATCGACCGTGCCGCGCACCAGCAGCGGCTCCTCGCTCTTCAGCAGATCGATGGCGGCCATGTACACCTCGGGGAAGATCACGGTCTCGACAAAGCCGCTCAGGTCTTCAAGAGTGACGAAGGCCATCCGGTCACCCTTCTTGGTGGTCAGCTCCTTGAGCCCGGCAACAATCCCGCACAGGCTGACTTCTTCCTTGTCGGCCCGCTCGGACAACCCCGCGGTGTCGCAGGTGGCAAAACGGCGGATGGCGGCGCTGTGGCGCGCCAGGGGGTGACCGGTGATGTAGAAGCCGAGCGCCTCCTTTTCGTTGGCAAGCAGAACGTTTTCCGGCCATTCCTCCCGGTCGGGGAGGCGGCCGCCGCCACGCGGGATCACGATCTGTTCGGTGCCGAACAGCGATTCCTGGCCGAGTTCGCGTTCGCGCTGCAGTTTCTGACCGGTATCCACTGCCTCGTCGAGGATCTCAATGTATTGGGCGCGCTTGCCGCCGACACTGTCGAAGGCCCCGCACTTGATCAGCGCCTCGATGACCCGGCGGTTGACCCGCCGCAGGTCGACCCGCTCGCAGAAATCGTGCAGCGACTTGAACGGACCCTCGGACCGCGCCTCCATGATTGCCTCAAGGGCCGCATCGCCAACCCCCTTGACGGCACCGAGGCCGAAACGGATGTCGCTTTCGTGCACGGTGAAGTCGCGGCGCGATTCGTTGATGTCCGGAGGAAGGATGGCGATCCCCATATTGCGGATCTCATTGATGTTCTTGATCACCTTGTCGGTGTTTTCCATGTCCTCGGTGAGCAGCGCGGCCATGAACTCCACCGGGTAGTGGGCCTTGAGATACGCAGTCTGATAGGCGATCAGCGCATAGGCCGCCGAGTGCGATTTATTGAAGCCGTACTCGGCAAATTTGGCCATCAGATCGAAGATCGCTTCAGCTTTCTTCTGCTCGAACCCCTTGGCCTTGGCGCCGGCCAGAAACGGTTCCTTCTCCTTGGCCATGACCTCCGCGCTCTTCTTGCCCATGGCGCGGCGCAGCAGGTCGGCGCGGCCAAGGGTGTAGCCGGCCAGCACCTGGGCGATCTGCATGACCTGTTCCTGGTAGACGATAACCCCGTAAGTGTCCTTCAGGATCGGCTCCAGTTCCGGGAAATCATAGATGATGGCGCGCTTGCCATGCTTGCACTGGATGAAGGTGTCGACCATCCCCGACCCCAGAGGACCTGGGCGGTAGAGGGCGCAGACCGCGATGATGTCCTCGAAGCAGGAGGGCTTGAGCTTGATTAAAAGCTCCTTCATTCCCGACGATTCGAGCTGAAAGACGCCGGTGGTGTTCCCCGCCTGCAGCAACTGGAAACTGGCCGGGTCGTCGTCGCGCAGCCGGGTGATGTCCAGGTCCGGATCCTTGCCGGCGTGAATCAGCTTGACCGCATTGTCAATGACCGTGAGGTTTTTCAGCCCGAGAAAATCGAATTTGACCAAGCCGATCTTCTCGACATGCACCATGTCGAACTGGGTCACCTGCCCCTGTGACTTGGGATCGACGTAGAGCGGCAGGTACTCGGTCAGCGGCTTCGGGGTGACGACCACCCCGGCGGCATGGGTCGAGGCGTGGCGAGTCAAACCTTCCAGAGCGAGGGCAACCTCGAACAGCTGCCTGACCTTGGACTCCTTGTCGATCAGTTCCTTGAGTTTCGGCTCCTGCTTGACGGCGTCGGTCAGCGTCACCTTCTTGCCGGTCGGGTTGGGGACCAGCTTGGCAATCTTGTCGACCTCGCCGTAAGGGATCCCCATGCCGCGGCCGACATCGCGGATCACCGCTCGCGCCAGCATCGAACCGAAGGTGATGATCTGGGCAACCTTGTCGCTGCCGTACTTCTCGCGCACGTACTGGATGACCCGCTCACGGCCGTTGATGCAGAAATCGACGTCGATATCAGGCATGGAGATGCGTTCGGGGTTGAGGAAGCGCTCGAACAGCAGGTGGTAGGGGAGCGGGTCGATGTCGGTGATGCGGATGGCATAGCAGACCAGGCTGCCGGCCGCCGAGCCGCGCCCCGGTCCGACCGGGATGCCGTGATCCTTGGCCCAGTTGATGAAGTCGGCGACGATCAGCAGGTAGCCGGGGAAGCCCATCTGCTTGATACAGGCGAGTTCGGTTTCAAGACGTTCGCGGTAGCGCTGTTCGTCAGCCGCATTAAAATCGGCACGCTGCTGGCGAATGACGACGAGCCGCTCCTCGAGGCCGGCCCGGGCCTGCTCGCTGAGCAGTTGATCGAGACTTTTGTCGACCGGTTTTTCATACTGCGGGAAGTGGTAGGTCTTCAGGTCAAGTTCGAGGTTGCAGCGCTCGGCAATGGTCACGGTGCTGGCCAAAGCCGTCGGCACGGCCTTGAACAGTTCGGCCATCTCTGCCGGGCTCTTGACGTAGAACTCGTTGTTGGAAAAGCGCATGCGCGACGGATCGTCCATCGTCTTGCCGGTCTGGATGCAGAGCAACACCTCATGCGCAAATGCGTCCTCGCGGCGCAGGTAGTGGCAGTCGTTGGTCGCCACCAGCGGCAGGCCGAGTTCATGGCCCAGCTCGATCAACCCCTTGTTGACCGGGTCCTGTTCGGGGAGGAAATTCTCCTGCAATTCGAGGTAGAAACGGTCGCGGTCGAAGACCTGCGACATTTCACCGACCCGTTTGCGGGCTTGCTCCATCCGCCCCTGACCGAGCAGGCTCGGAATTTCGCCGCCAAGGCAGGAAGTCAGGGCGATCAGGCCGTCGTTGTGTGCGGCAAGCAGGTCCCAGTCGATGCGCGGCTTGTAATAGAACCCCTCCTGGTAGGCAGTGGAAACCAGCTTGCAGAGGTTGCGATAGCCAACCTGGTTCTTGCACAGGAGGATCAGGTGGCCGGAGGCCTCGCCGGAGCTGGCGGCGCCGCTCTTGTCGAGCCTGGATTTGGGGGCGACGTAAACTTCGCAGCCGATGATCGGCTTGACCCCGGCGGCCTGGGCCTTGAGGTAGAACTCGATAGCCCCGAACATGTTGCCGTGGTCGGTGATGGCAATCGCCGGCATGCGGAATTCACGGGCGCGTTCAACCAGATCGGGAATGCGGATCGCCCCGTCGAGCAGGCTGTACTGGGTGTGAACGTGCAGGTGGACAAACGGGGCGTGGTGCATTCAAAATCTCGTGGCGCGAGGCAAGAAGCGCGAGAAAACTAAAGGACGTCGACGGCGAACTGTTTGAGGATCTCGACAAGCCGAATCAGCGGCAGACCGATCAGGGCGGTGTAGTCGCGCCCCTCCATCTTCTCCATCAGGGCGATGCCCAGCCCCTCAATTTTGAATGAGCCGGCGCAGTCGATCGGGTTTTCGCGCTCCACATAATGGCGGATCTGCTGGTCAGTCAATGCCCGCAACGTAACGTTAAAGGTTTCGCAGGTGGCGAAATGGGAGCCATTGGCGCTATCAAAGACTGCCACGCCGGTGTAGAACGTGTGCGTCTTCCCCTGCATCTCCTGCAATTGAACGATCGCCTGTTCAGCGCTCCCCGGCTTGCCCAGAATCCGGTGGCGGGCATCGACGAACACCTGGTCGGCACCGATGATCAGGGCATCCTGGTAGCGTTCGGCCAGGCTCTTCGCCTTGTGCAGAGCCTGGTGGCGCACCAGCAACTCCGGTGAAACCGTCTGATCGAGCTGTTCCTGGAAGAGCGGCGCCGCCACATGGAAGCTCAGTTCCAGTTGGCGCAGCAGTTTCAGACGGTAGGGGCTGGTCGAGGCCAGGACAAGGGTACGCATCAAAACTCCGTGGGATGAAAACTCCATCCTTTTACCCCAGCCTCGGGCAAATTGCAACGGCAGGACACCCCACCGGGAAATCAGTCCGGATGCCGTTCCAGCCCGGCCCGCAGACCGGCAACGTACGCCTCGCGCAACGCCGTTGGCGCCAGGACCTCGACATGTGGGACGAAGCCGTACAACCAGGCGAGGATCTCGGTCTTTCCCCCGGCTTCCAGAGTGAGGGTCACACTGCCATCGGCGTTGGTCTCGCGGCGCTGGCTGGGGTGCCAGATTCGCTCCTCAACCAGATGTGCCACTTGCGGGGAAAAACGGGCCCGCACCAGCATCGGCTCTTCCCTGACCAGGCCGAAGGCGCCGCCGGTCAACTGCTCGGGAGAGAAATCCTCCGGGACTTCGAAACGCTCTTTGCTCAACTCGGCCCCCTGCACCCGATCAACCAGAAAAAGACGCAGGGCCTTGCGGTTGTGGGCATAACCACCGAGATAGAGCGCCCCTTGCGTGAAAAGCAGAGTGTATGGATCGAACAGGTAAGTTTCCGGTTCGCGTCGCGCCGGGGTGTAGTGCAGCTTGATACGGTACTGGAAGAGCAGCGCCTCGCGCAGAGTGGCAAGAACGTCATGCTGCTGGCGGTAGTCGTGCACGCCCTGAAAGCGCGGCGCCACGACCTCGGCAATGCGCTCGAGATGCGCGACGCTGCGCGGCGGCAGACTGGAGCGGATACGCCCGAAGATCGCGTCGAGATCCTCCTGAAACGGCGTCCCCTGCAGAAAACCGAGCTGACCGCGGCAGAGGTAAAGCGTCATCAACTCCTGCAGGGAGAAGGTGATCGGCGGGAGGTTCTTGAACCCGGTGACGAAGCGGTACAGTACCCGGCCGTCGCTCTGACGCTCGGGAACCAGCGGGTAACCGGCGGCGGTGATGGCATCGAGATCGCGGTAGACGGTGCGCCGGGTGATGCCGCATTCTTCGGCGAGCTCGTCGACGGTCGCCCCATAACGCGCCTCCAGAATACGGATGACGTCGTGCAGCCGGGCAGCCTGGCTGTATTTCTTGGCGGGTTTGCCGGGACGGCGGGATTCGGTCATGGGGGCAGAGCGGTCAGTGGTAGCGGACCTTGTGCACACCTTCCAGCCCAGCGACCATATCGGTTAACTCCCGCCCCATGCGCCGACGATGCTGGGTCAGGACATATTCCAGGATGATTTCGTCGTGCTGCAGATCGACGTGCGAACGAACGTCAGTGATGCGCAGCCGGCGCTCTACAAAGAGTTTCTCCAGTTCGTCCTGCAGCCCGGGGCGGTTGTTGGCGGTCACGGCGATGTCGAGGTAGCGGTCCTTGTTGATGATCGGTTCGAGCATCTTGAGGAAGATCAGGCTCATCAGCGCCAAAACCGTGGCCATCGCCCCGGGGAGGAAGAGCCCCATGCCGAAGGCCATCCCCAGGCCCGCCACCAGCCAGAGGCTGGCCGCGGTGGTCAGGCCGCGCACGGTAATCCCTTCCTTGATGATCACCCCGGCACCGAGAAAGCCAATGCCGGTAATGATCTGCGCGGCCGTGCGCCCAGGGTCGAGGCGCACGGCAGAGGTCGTGTCGAATGCGGCGTATTTGAGCTGGAACGCCTCGGAGACGATCATCATCAGGCAGGCACCGAGCGCCACCAGCAGGTGGGTGCGCAAGCCTGCCGGACGACCGTGCTTCTCGCGCTCGAGGCCAACCACGCCACCGGCAATGGCGGCCAGAACCAACTTGACCAGCACTGCCAGCTCGTAGCTGCCGTATAGGGTGTCGGCGAAGAACATGATATTTTATCAATCCAAAGTCGGACCCGGCGCGATCATCAATTTGCCACGACCAGCCTGGGCGTTATGAAAACCAGCAATTCGCGGCGGTCATCTCTCTTGGTATTCGAACTGAAGAGCCAGCCGACATAAGGAATATCCATCAGCAGAGGAACCCCGGAGCGGCTGTCCAGCTGCGTGGTCACGTAAATGCCGCCGATGACGATGGTCTCCCCACTTCTCACCAACACCTTGGATTTGGCGTTTTTCTTTTCGATCGAGGGGGTCTCGCCATTGGAGGTTTGATAAATTTTACCTACAGTGTCATTTGAAATATCAAGATCGAGAATGATACTGCCATTCGGGTTGATCTCAGGAGTCACATCCAGCTGCAACAGGGCATCCTTGAATGAAATCGTAGTTTCGCCATTCTCGTTAGTTGTTGGATAGGGAATTTGTGTCCCTTGCGAAATGGTTGCCTTTTGTCCATTGAGCGTCATGACCTTGGGTGTTGAAACGATCTTCCCTTCTCCCGATTCCTGCAGCGCGGAAATTCTCATGTCAACGGTAAGGTTTCCGTCCATGGTGCCGAAAGTGATCCCTGACGCCAAACCGGCCAGGGCAATACCATCGACAGGAAGGGGGATCAGATACTCCCCGCCCAACCCCAGTTTGGACTTGGTGATGTCGCCATGTTCGTTGAATGAAGTTCCATCGTCATAATCGGCCGCCCATTTCACACCCAGTCTTTTTATATAATCGGTGCTGGCCTCGACGACTCTTGCCTCAATAGTGACTTGTTGCTCGGGCCGATCAATCGCCATAATAGCTTCCGCTAAACTGTCGACACCGGAAATGACACCGGACAACATCACCTTTTTCGTGCTCTTATCGACATTTACCGCAACGCCATCGTACGCTTTCGCTAAATTTTTAACAGAATCCATATTGACATAATTAATTTCAATGACTCTGCGCGTTTTTATCTCGTCATCCGCCTTGCTTTCCGCAATTTTTGTTTGCAGTTCAAACTGTTTTGCTTCGGCAAAGCCCTTCGCAGTGTAAATCTGCATGACATTGCCATCTGTAACCGACTTAAGCTGCATCGTATCCGAAATAAGCTTGAGAGCTTGATCCCAGGGAACATCAATAAGTCTCAGCGTAATTTCACCCTTTACATCCGGGCCCGCCAGGATATTGAACCCACCGACATCACCAATCAGCTGCAGGATGCTGCGGATATCGGCATTGTCGAACACCAGGGAAATCTTCTGGCCGGTATAGCGCGGACGCCGCGCTTCACCCGGCTCCGAGGCTTCGGCAGAACTCCCATTTTCTGCCGCGGGTGAACCATCCACCAGGACCTCTCTGCTCAACACCTCGGGCGACGCTGCCTCGGCATAGGCCCCGTCATCAACAACCAGCTTTACGACTTCGCCTTCATCCACCAGCGTAAACGGCGCATTACCCTTGAGTTCGACAGCGATCCGGACAGCCGATTTGCTATCATCCGTCACAACGTAAGGGGTGATTGAATTGACTGCACTCGGGAACGCCGAGGCATCGATGGCACGCCGCAGAGAACGGCTGATCGTCGCATTCTTGATTTCGAAGCGGACCAGGTTGCCATCCTGAACCGGCGGCGAGAGGTTGGCGGCTGCGGACAGTTTCGCCACGACATAACTGCGGCCGTCGCGATTGATGAAATCCAGGGACTCCACGGTGACCTGTCGATCGGAGACAACCTCCTTCTTGACAGAAGAAGCCGGCACTGCGCCGGGAGAGACAGCGCCTTCAACAGCGGCCGGCACCTGGGTCGCTGCGTTCACCTGAATACTTTTCCCCCAGGTTACCGCGAGTCCGCCAGGCTGCTTTTCCACCACGTGCTCCGGGAGGGCTTTCCCTTCGGCGTCGAACACGAAACGCACCTTGTCGCCGTAAGCTCCGACGCTCACCTGCCTCATTCCGGCTGAGAGGTTGAAAGCTCGCGGCGTGAATTCCGGACGCAACCCATAGAGGTCAACGACCAACCGCGGCGGGTCTTCCAGGGTGAAGTGCTCAAATCGGCCGACTTCGCCGGCAGTTGTGAGCAGTACCCGCCCGGGAGCAACCACCACATTGCTGATGACCTTGGCCGCTTGACCGGCGACAGTCGTCTTCTCGGGCGGCGATGCGGCAGATGGTTGCCCGGCAGCCGCGGCTGCCTTGATCATGGCGGGGGACTGGGCGGATGCGCCAAACGGGGTGGCGGCGAGCTTGGGAAAGACGACCCGGAAACTCCTGTCATCCGTAACAATTTTGTACTCGGCTGTGGCATCGAGCACGATTTCGATCCTGGCCAGAGTGCCCGCAGCCAGTTCGAACCCGGTGATGCGCAACTCAGTGAGCGGCGCCGGGCCAGCTTGAACCTTGCCGGCAACGCTGGCCGTTGCCATCCCCGGCAAATCGACTACGACACGGACCGGGTCGAAGGATTCGTAAACCGTATAACGGTAGCCAATCGCTTCCGCCGATTGAATAAGCACTGTCGGCGAGGCGGCTCCCTCCTCCATTTTCACTGCCAGCAACCGGTTGGACGCCTGCGCACCCAAGGCGCTTCCCGCTGCGAACAGCACGCCGACAACCATGAAGAGGGCGGAACGAATCATCCCCTGCATAAGACCACCCCTCCGGAAGCTGTCTGCCATAGCCATCCCCCTGGTCATTACTCAGACTCCTTCTCGCCCGGGAACCGAAATCCCCAGGGATCGGTGTTTACATCCGCAATACTCCGGTCCCTTGCCCGCATCTCCCACCAGAGGCACGACCGTGATGGTAATGCGCAGATATTCCCACAGCAAACCCGACCTGACAACTGGAGATTTCCATGAGCCAGGTCACTCCCACTCGATGGTGGCGGGAGGTTTGCTCGAAATATCATAGACCACCCGGTTGACACCGCGCACCTCGTTGATGATGCGGTTGGAGATGCGCGCCAGATCTTCGTAGGGAAGCTGATACCAGCCGGCGGTCATGAAATCCCTGGTCTCCACCGCGCGCAGGGCGACCACGTATTCGTAGGTGCGGCCGTCACCCATGACGCCGACGCTCTTCACCGGGAGGAACACGGCGAAGGCCTGGCTGATCTTGTCGTAGTGACCGCTCTGGTAGAGTTCGTCGATATAGATGGCATCGGCGTGGCGGAGGATGTCGCAGTACTCCTTCCTGACCTCGCCAAGGATGCGCACCCCCAGCCCCGGACCTGGAAAGGGATGACGCCAGACCATGCGGTGCGGCAATCCCAGTTCCTCGCCGATGGCACGCACCTCGTCCTTGAACAGCTCGCGCAGCGGCTCGAGCAGTTTGAGTTTCATGTAATCCGGCAGACCACCGACGTTGTGATGGCTCTTGATATTGTGGGCCTTGCCGGTCTTGGCCCCGGCCGACTCGATAACGTCCGGGTAGATCGTCCCCTGCGCCAGCCAATTGGCATTGGTGAGTTTCTTCGATTCCTCCTCGAAGATATCAACAAACAGGTTGCCGATGATCTTGCGCTTCTTCTCCGGGTCGGTTTCCCCGCTCAGCTTGCCGAGGAAGCGTGCTTCCGCATCGACGCGGAGAACCTTGACGCCGAGGTTTTCATTGAAGGTCGCCATCACCTGGTCGCCTTCACCGAGACGCAGCAGGCCATTGTCGACGAACACGCAGGTGAGCTGGTCGCCGATGGCCCGATGGATCAGCGCCGCAGCCACCGAGGAATCGACCCCGCCGGAGAGCCCGAGGATCACCTGCTCGCTGCCGACTTGTGCGCGGATGCGGGCCACGGCGTCATCGATGATGTGCCCGGGCGTCCATTGGCCAGTGCAGCGGCAGATCTGGCGCACGAAGGTGTCGAGCAGCAGTTCGCCGCGCGGGGTGTGATTGACTTCGGGATGGAACTGCACGCCGTAGAGGTTGCGGCTGACATCCTGGATCGCGCAGACCGGCGCATTGGCGGTTTTCGCCACCACCGCGAAGCCGGGGGGAACCACTTCGACGTGATCGCCATGGCTCATCCACACCGGGCTGTGTCCCTCGGCGAAGAAGCCGTCAAACAACGGTCCCGGAGTTCCCGTCGAATGCAGATCGGCATGACCGAACTCGCGCTTGCCGGCCGGCACCACCTGGCCGCCGAAATGGCGGCTCAACAGCTGCATGCCGTAGCAGATCCCCAGCACCGGCACACCGAGATCAAACAGTTCCTCGGCGACCGTTGGCGCCCCTTCGTCATAGACCGACTTTGGCCCACCGGAAAGGATAATCCCCGAGGGTTTGAAGGCGCGAATCGCCGCCAGCTCAATGTCGAAAGGGTGCAACTCACAATAGACATGCGCTTCGCGCACCCGCCGAGCGATCAGCTGGGTGTATTGGGAACCAAAATCGAGGATGAGAATTTTTTCTGAATGGATATCCATGTGATGCCCTTAGGGGGCCGCTGAAAAGGGCCCATCTGCGTTGTTGCCCTCGGCCTCGTCGCTGCGACGTACCCAGGGGTACGCCTCACTCCTCGCCCTTCGGGCGCCTAGCACCTGGACCCTTTTGAGCGGCCTGGTCTGCAAGGCGGGGGAAAGGTTCCCCTCTCCTTGTGGGGTGGCCGCAGGCCGGTTGAGGGGAAACCGGCGGCCCTAGTTGTTATTCCGTTCGATGCGGTAGTTCGGCGCCTCATGCGTGATCGCCACGTCATGCACATGCGACTCGCGCAGGCCGGCGTTGGTGATGCGCACGAAAGTCGCCTTTTCCTGCAGCTCCTGGAGGGTGCGACAGCCGGTATAGCCCATTCCCGAGCGCAACCCGCCCATCAGCTGATGAATGGTGGAGGAGAGTGGGCCGCGATACGGCACGCGCCCTTCGATCCCCTCGGGAACCAGCTTGATCTCGCTC
>JAMPXI010000077.1 GCA_023701265.1 Desulfuromonadales bacterium
AGGGTGCGACAGCCGGTATAGCCCATTCCCGAGCGCAACCCGCCCATCAGCTGATGAATGGTGGAGGAGAGTGGGCCGCGATACGGCACGCGCCCTTCGATCCCCTCGGGAACCAGCTTGATCTCGCTCTCCACGTCCCCCTGGAAGTAGCGATCCTTGCTCCCCTGCTTCATGGCGCCGAGGCTGCCCATGCCGCGGTAGCTCTTGTAGGTGCGCCCCTGGTAGAGGATCGTCTCCCCCGGCGATTCGTCGGTGCCGGCGAAGAGCGAGCCGATCATGATCACGTCGGCCCCGGCGGCAATCGCCTTGGGCAACTCCCCGGAGTATTTGATGCCGCCGTCGGCAATCAGCGGGATCCCCAGCTTGCGGGTGACGCGGGCCACGTCGGCAATCGCCGAGATCTGCGGCACACCGACCCCGGCAACGATGCGGGTCGTGCAGATCGAGCCGGGGCCGATGCCGACCTTGACCGCGTTGGCGCCGGCCTTGATCAGAACTTCGGCGGCTTCGGCGGTGGCGATATTGCCGGCCACCAGTTCGATGGTCGGGAAGGTCGAACGCAGCCGCTTGACCCCGTCGATGACCCCTTGGGAGTGGCCGTGAGCGGTATCGATGATGATCACGTCCGCCCCGGCCCTGAGCAGCGCTTCGGCGCGTTCCTCCATGTCATCGGTCGGGCCGACCGCCGCTCCCACCCGCAGGCGGCCGAGGCTGTCCTTGCAGGCATTCGGGTATTTCTTGACCTTCTCGATGTCCTTGATGGTGATCAGCCCCTTCAGGTTGCGGTCGTTGTCGACCACCAGCAGCTTCTCCACACGGTTGTGCTTGAGAATTTCACGCGCCCCCTCCAGGGTGGTGCCGACCGGCACCGTTACCAGGTTGCGCTTGGTCATGCGCTCGGAGATCGGGATGTCGAAATCGGTTTCGAAGCGCAGGTCACGGTTGGTCAGAATACCGACCAGCTTTCCTTTGGAATTGGTGATCGGCACCCCGGAGATCCGGTACTTTTCCATGCTTTCAAGCGCCTCGCGAATTTTCTGGGTCGGGCGCATGGTGATCGGGTCGACAATCATTCCCGACTCGCTCTTTTTCACCTTATCGACTTCCGAGGCCTGCTCAGTGATGGTCATGTTTTTGTGGATGATCCCCAACCCCCCCTCGCGGGCCATGCAGATGGCAGTGCGCGCCTCGGTGACCGTATCCATGGCAGCCGACAGCAGCGGAATGTTGAGGCGAACGTTGGGGGTGATCCAGGTGGACAGATCGGTTTCCTTAGGCAGGATCGTCGAGTGGGCGGGAAGCAGCAGGACGTCGTCGAACGTCAGCCCTTCACGAAGTTCTTTATCAAACATGAGCGGCACCTCCGGTACGGGGAAAAGGCGGGGAAGATTTAATCGATGACTTTATGTCAGAGGACGGAGACAGTCAAGGAGAAACGGCACGGCGAGTTCCCATAAAGCATGGTTAACCTATTGCAATCAAACGTCTTTTTGAAACTGTTCAGGATAGTCAACCGCCATCAGGCACAAACCGTGAGGAGGCGCGGTGGCACCAGCACGGACACCCTGCGTTCTGGTCAGGAGGAGGTCGACATCGGTCGCCGGACGTTTCCCCTGACCGATCTCAATCAGCGTGCCGACAAGCATGCGCACCATATTCTTCAGAAACCCACTGCCGCGAACATCAACGTGCAGGAACGTTTCGTCTTCGACCAGGTCGATACTGTCAAGGCGACGCACGGTGGTTTTTGCAGCACAACCACTGGTACGAAATGCAGCAAAATCATGTTCGCCAACCATTAATGCCGCCGCCTCCTGCATGGCGGCGAGATCGAGTGTGCCACGGACCTGCCAGGAACGACGTCCGGCCAACGGCGATCTTACGGAACGGCGGTCGATCGTGTATCGGTACCATTTTCCCCGTGCGTTGAAGCGAGCATGAAAGGTCTCCGGCATCTCATAAGCTTCATGGACGGCAACATCGCCGGGCAGCAGACGATTGAGCCCATCGCGAAAAGCGCGCAGAGGCAGATTTCTTTCGGTGGCGAAATGTGCCGGCATGACGCAGGCATGAACACCGGCGTCGGTGCGCCCGGCCGAGTGCAGCCGCACCGGTTCGCCGAGCAGTTCCATCAGACCTGCTTCGACCACTTCCTGCACGCTGCGCCCGTTCGGTTGCAGTTGCCATCCGGCGAAATCCGTACCGTCGTATTCAATCAGCAACAGGATGTTACGCATCGATTGCCCTTAAACGAACGGGGGCCAATCGGCCCCCGTTCGCTTATTACTATTCACTATTCACGTTTCACTATTTTTCAGCCAGGATCCGCACCATGCGGCGCAGCGGTTCGGCGGCACCCCACAGCAATTGGTCACCGCAGGTAAAGGCCGACAGGTACTGCGGCCCCATCTTCATCTTGCGCACCCGGCCGATCGGCACGGTGAGCAGGCCGGAGACGGCCGCCGGGGTCAACTCGGACACCGAGGCGGCCTTGGTGTTGGGGATCAGCTTGACCCACTGGTTGTCGTTGGCGATCAGCGCCTCGATGTCGCCGATCGGCAGGTCGCGGTTGAGTTTGATGGTCAACGCCTGGCTGTGGCAGCGCATGGCGCCGACCCGCACGCAGATGCCGTCGACCGGGATCGGCGTGGCAGTGCCGAGGATCTTGTTGGTCTCGGCGAAACCCTTCCACTCCTCGCGGCTCTGGCCGTCCTCGACCTCGCGGTCGATCCACGGCAGCAGATTGCCGGCCAGCGGCGCACCGAACTCCTTCTTCGGCATGGCATCGCTGCGCAGGGCGGCGGTGACCTTCTGGTCAATCTCGAGGATCGCCGAGCCTGGATTCTTGAGCAGATCGGCGACCGAGCCGTTGAGCACGCCCATCTGGTCGAGCAGTTCGCGCATGTTCGGGGCGCCGGCACCGGACGCCGCTTGATAAGTCATCGACGAGAGCCACTCGACCAGGTTGGCGCGGAACAGGCCGCCCAGCGCCATCAGCATCAGGCTGACGGTGCAGTTGCCGCCGATGAAGTCCTTCTGGCCGTTTTTGAGGGCCTGGTCGATGACATTGCGGTTGACCGGGTCGAGGATGATGACCGCGTCCTGCTCCATGCGCAGCGTCGAGGCGGCATCGATCCAGTACCCCTGCCACCCCTGCTTGCGCAGCTCGGGGTGGACCGCCTTGGTGTAGTCGCCACCCTGGCAGGTGAGAATAACGTCAAGTTTCTTCAGAGCATTGATGTCATCGGCGCTGATCAGCTTGCCCGCGCCCATGGGGGCATCCTGCCCCGCCTGGGAGGTGGAAAAGAAGACCGGCTCGATGCCGGCGAAATCGTTTTCTTCCTGCATGCGCTGCATGAGGACCGAACCGACCATGCCGCGCCAACCGACGATACCGACTTTCATGTTTGGAAATTCCTTTTCTGTGTTTTTGGTGAAACTTCATTATCACCTAGAACGTGAATTTTGTGCAAGGTCAAGGCGGCCCAGCGAGCCCGCGGAGGCGTACCGCAAGGTACGTCGCACAAGGGATCGTGCCGGCCAACGCCGAGATTGCGCAAAAGTCGCGTTCTACAGACATGCGACGATGGCGTTCCCCATCTCCACTGTGCTCACCACTTTCTCGCCTTCCTTGTTCTGGAAGATGTCGCGGGTGCGCAGACCCTGGTCGAGCACCTTGGCCACGGCGTTGTCGATGGCATCGGCGGCTTCGAGCATACCGAAGGAGAACTTGAGCATCATCCCGGTCGAGAGGATCTGGGCGATCGGGTTGGCAATCCCCTGCCCGGCGATATCCGGGGCGCTGCCCCCCGACGGTTCGTACATGCCGAAGGTCCCTTCCGCCAGCGAGGCACTGGGAAGCATGCCAAGGGAACCGGTCAGCATCGCCGCCTCGTCGGAGAGGATATCGCCGAACATGTTCTCGCAGAGGATCACGTCGAACTGCTTGGGCCACTTGACCAGCTGCATCGCCGCGTTGTCGACGTACATGTGCGAGAGCGCGATGTCCGGGTATTCCTTGGCGATGCCGGTGACGATCTCGCGCCACAGCACCGAGGAGGAAAGAACGTTGGCCTTGTCGATGGAACAGACCTTCTTGCCGCGCTTGCGGGCCGCCTGGAAGGCGACGTGGGTGATGCGCTCGATCTCCGGGACGCTGTAGCGCATGGTGTCGAAGCCGACCCGCTCGCGCCCCTGCCCTTCGATCCCCTTGGGCTGGGCGAAGTAGATGCCGCCGGTCAGTTCCCTGATCACCAGGACGTTGAAACCCCCGGCAATCACTTCTTCCTTGAGCGACGAGGCACCGGTCAGCGACGGGAAGATGATCGCCGGGCGCAGGTTGGCGTACAAGCCGAAAATCTTGCGCAGCGGCAGCAGGGCCCCGCGCTCGGGCTGCTCGTCGGGAGGGAGACTCTCCCACTTCGGGCCGCCGACCGAGCCGAACAGAATGGCGTCGGAGGCTTTGCAGATATCGATGGTGGTCTGCGGCAGGGCCTTCCCTTCGAGGTCGATGCCGGCGCCGCCGACATTGGCGTGGGTGCGCGCAAACTTGACCGCGTATTTCTGTTCCACGGCATCGAGCACCTTGAGCGCTTCTGCCATCACCTCGGGGCCGATGCCGTCGCCCGGCAGGACCGCGACCTTGAACGTTTTGGACATGGTCAACTCTCCAGGAATGAAAGTCTATTCATCAGAAAAACAGCAAGTAACTATAGGGACGGCCCCACCTGTTGTCAATTGGCTTTTCTTGCCGGGGTCATCAGCCAATTTGCGTAATCACTGGGGAGGGTTATACTGATCCGCAAAGAAGATTTCGGCATGAGAAAACTAGCCCTGCCCCTGTCGGTTTTCATTCTCGGCCTGTGCGTTGCGGATTACTTTTTCGGGCTTGATATCCCGGAACTCTTCAGGGGCTTCGGCAGCGTCGTTACCGGCATGTTCGCCGCGACCAGGACCTAACCGCACAGGACACTAGGGCGACTTCGAACAGGCTATCAAATTCCCAAGTAGGCGCTTTTCACCTCTTCATTTCCCAGCAGCTTTTCTGTCGTGTCGGCCAGTACGACCCTGCCGTTCTCCAGTACGTAACCACGATGAGCAAGTCTCAGCGCCTGATTGGCATTCTGCTCGACCAGGAAAACTGTCGTCCCTTCCGCGTTGATGCGCCGGATGATCGCGAAAATCTGTCGAATCACCAGAGGTGCCAGTCCCAGGGACGGTTCGTCGAGCAGCAGCAGTTTCGGCCGGGCCATCAGCGCCCGCGAGATCGCCAGCATCTGCTGCTCACCGCCGGAAAGGGTTCCGCCCGGCTGATGGCGGCGTTCGGCGAGAATCGGGAACAGCTCCATGACATGCTCGAGGTCGCGGCGTATTCCGGCAGAATCGCGGCGCAGGTAAGCTCCCAGTTCCAGATTCTCGAGGACGCTCATCTGCGGGAAGATCCGCCGGCCCTCGGGGACCTGGACAATGCCGCGGGCGACGATGGCGTCGGGGCTCAAGCCCCGCAACGACTCCCCTTCGAACAGGATCTCGCCGGCCTGCGCCGGGACCACCCCGCAGATGGTCATCAGCGTGGTGCTCTTCCCGGCCCCGTTGGCACCGATCAGGGTGACGATCTCCCCTGCTCCGACCTCAAGCGACACCTCGCGCAACGCCTGGATGCGCCCGTAGCCGGCCTGGGCCCTGCGCAGCTCAAGCATGGCCGTCCTCGCCGAGGTAGGCCTCGATCACGCGCGGATTGCCGCGAATCTCCAACGGGGTGCCGCAGGCAATCGACTTGCCATACTCCAGAACGTAGATCCGGTCGGAGATGTTCATGACCAGTCGCATGTCGTGTTCGATGAGCAGGATCGCTACCTTGTGCTCGTCGCGGATGCGCACGATCAGCTCATCCAACTCAAACGTTTCCTGCGGGTTCATCCCGGCGGCCGGTTCATCGAGCAGCAGCAGGGATGGTGCGGTGGCCAGAGCGCGGGCGATCTCCAGACGGCGCTGGGCGCCGTAGGATAGATTGCCGGCCACCTCATCGGCATACGGTGCCAATCCGACCCGTTCCAGCATGGCATACGCTGCAGCAATGGTTGCCTGTTCCTGGCGGCGGGCGGCCGGGCCGTGCACGATGGCCCCGAGCAGGCCGGTGGTGGTACGACAGTGATGGCCGAGCATGACATTTTCCAGGGCGGTCATGCCATTGAACAAGCGAATATTCTGGAAAGTGCGGGCCAGACCGAGAGCCGTGATGCGATGCGGCGGCAACCCGTCGATCCGCCGGCCGGCCTTCCCGGTCGGATCGATACGGATCTCCCCACCGCTTGGTCGGTAGATGCCGGTCATGCAGTTGAACAGGGTGGTTTTCCCCGCCCCGTTCGGACCGATCAGCGCAACGATTTCGCCGGGAAAGACCTGCAGAGACACGCCGTCGACCGCGCGCAGGCCGCCGAAATCCATGATCACCCCACGGATATCGAGCAGAGCATCCATCACGCTGCCTCTCTGGCCCGGTAGCGCTTGCGCCGGGCGATGATCAGCCCCTGCGGCCGGATGATCATCATCAACACCATCACCGCGCCGAAGACCAGCATCCGGTACTCGGCCACCGCCCGCAGGTACTCGGGCAGGAGCACCAGTACCAGCGCGGCCAGCACCACGCCGACGATCGAACCCATACCGCCGAGCACAACGATGGAGAGGACCAGCGCCGATTCCATGAAGGTAAAGCTGTTGGGATTGATGTAAGTATTGCGGGCGGCGAAAATCACCCCCACCAGTCCTGCCCAAAAGGCCCCGAAGGCATAGGCCGACAGCTTGGTGCGGGCGACATCCACCCCCATCGCCGCGCAGGCGATCTCGTCCTCGCGCAGCGCCACCCAGGCGCGGCCGATGCGCGAATGCTGCAGGCGCCGGGTGACGAACGCCGTTACCGCCACCAGGGCGAGCAGCAGGTAATAGAGGTAGATGGTCATCCCGGCCAGCGACAATTCCAGGCCGAACAGCCCGGGGCGGGCCACGCCGGCAATCCCCTGGGCACCACCGGTCACGTTCTCCCAGTTTTCGATGACGATCCTGGCAATCGAACCGAAACCAAGGGTGACAATTGCCAGATAGTCGCCACGCAGGCGCAGGATGGGAAAACCGAGAAGGAGGCCGCAGACGGCGCCGGCCAGTCCACCGAGTGGCAGGCATGCCCAGAAACCGAGGCCGAAGCGCGTGTTGAGCAGAGCATAGCAGTAGGCGCCGACGGCGAAGAAGGCAATGTAGCCGAGATCGAGCAACCCTGCCAGGCCGACGGTGATGTTCAACCCCAGACCGAGGACCACGAAGATCAACGCCAGCCCCATGATGTTGGTCTGGTAGGTGTCCACCAGCCACGGCAGGAGCAGCGCCGCACCCAACAGCAAGCCAACGGCCGGCCGGTAAAGACGCGGCTCGTCGAGCAGGCGGCCGGCGGCCGTAGCCAGCGCTGCCGGCTCTTTCGATGGCCGCTGCCGCCAGGCGGCCATGCTTCGCCACAGCAACGTCAGGACAAATGCCCCCGCCCCCACCCACAACAGGTTCCCCCAGCGCCACTCCACGACGTTGTGCAGGGTGTCGACCCGCACCGCCAGCAGCGGCAGGGCAAGGAGCATGAACCAGAGGGCGATCCCCCCGGCGTGCAACAGGTGACGGGTCAGTGTCGGCATCTTGGCAAATCAGTCCCGGTCCGGGCTCATTCCTGACTGCTTTTCATCTTCTTCCAGGCGTTGATCAGCCCGTTGGTCGAGGCATCGTGGGAAACAACTGGCTCATTGGTCCACAACTCAGGCAGGATCCTGCCGGCCAGCTGCTTGCCGAGTTCCACCCCCCACTGATCGAAGCTATGGATGTTCCAGATGACCCCCTGGACGAAGATCTTGTGTTCGTACATGGCAATCAGGCTGCCGAGCGCGCGCGGCGTCAGCTGCCTGACCAGGATCGAATTGGTCGGCCGGTTGCCGTCGAACACCTTGTACGGCAACAGGGCTTCGGCAGCAGCCGCGTCAAGCCCGGCAGCCCGCAATTCAGCTTCGGCCTCCGCCGCGGTCTTGCCGTTCATCAGTGCCTCGGTCTGTGCGAAGAAGTTGGCCAGCAGCAGCAGGTGATGCTCCCCTTCCGGGTTATGCGACAGCGCCGGGGCGATGAAGTCACAGGGGATGAGCCTGGTTCCCTGATGGATCAGTTGATAGAAAGCATGCTGGCCGTTGGTCCCCGGTTCGCCCCAGATGATCGGGCCGGTCTGGTAGCTGACTGGGTTCCCGGCGCGGTCCACGGCTTTGCCGTTGCTCTCCATGTCCCCCTGCTGGAAGTAGGCGGCGAAGCGGTGAAGATACTGATCATAGGGGAGGATCGCGTGGCTGTGCGCGTCGAAGAAGTTGTTGTACCAGATGCCGAGCAGGGCAAGGACGACTGGAATATTCCGCTCCAGCGGCTCGTTCCTGAAGTGGCAATCCATGGCATGTGCGCCGTCCAGCAGCTCGCTGAAGCGGTCGAAGCCGATGGTGCAGGCGATGGAGAGGCCGATGGCCGACCAGAGCGAATACCGGCCGCCGACCCAGTCCCAGAAACGGAACATATTCGCCGGGTCGATGCCGAAGGCCTTCACCGCCGGCTCGTTGGTCGACAGGGCGGCAAAATGCCGGGCGATATGCGCCTCGTCGCCGGCACGGGACAGGAACCAGCGGCGCGCGGTCGCGGCATTGGCCATGGTCTCCTGGGTCGTGAAGGTCTTGGAGGCCACCAGGAACAGGGTCTGCTCCGGATCGAGTTCCCGGAGCGTCTCGGCGATGTGAGTGCCGTCCACGTTCGAGACGAAATGGGCGCGGATGTGTGGCTTGCGGTAGGCCTTGAGGGCTTCGGTCACCATGACCGGGCCAAGGTCGGAGCCGCCGATGCCGATGTTGACGATGTCGGTGACCGACTTGCCGGTATAGCCGCGCCACTCCCCGGAGATGACCCGGTCGGAGAATCGCCGCATCTGCGCCAGCACGGCATTCACCTCCGGCATCACATCAGTGCCGTCGACCATGACCGGCGTGTTGGCGCGATTGCGCAGCGCCGTGTGCAGCACCGCCCGCCCCTCCGTGGCATTGATCTTCTCGCCGCGAAACATTTGTGCGATGGCGTCGGGGAGTGCGGTTTCTTCGGCCAGAGCGAGCAGCAGGCGCAGGGTCTCCGCGGACACCCGGTTCTTCGAGGTGTCGACCAGCATCTCCTCGAAACGCAGCGCCATGCGCTCGAACCGTGCGGGGTCCCGATCGAACAGCTCCCGCATGGTGACGTCACGCAGGTCTTGATGATGCCGGGCAAGCTGCTTCCAGGCAGCGGTTTTGCTGGGATCAATAGCTTTGAGCATTGCACCCTCCTTCGTCAAAATATCAGGTTCACCGCTTACACCTTCTCGCGCACGGCCCTGCCGAGCAGACCGCTTGGGCGCAGAATCAGAATCAGCACCAGCACGCCGAAGGCGAAGACATCTTCATAGGCACTGGAGACATAACCGGCCGCCAACGCCTCCGTCAGCCCCAGCACCAGGCCGCCAAGCACCGCGCCGGGGATGTTGCCGATGCCGCCGAGGACCGCGGCGGTAAAGGCTTTGATCCCGGCCATGAAACCGATGGTAAAGTTGATCTGGCCAAGATAGGAGCCGACCAGCACCCCGCCGATCGCCGCCAGTACCGAGCCGACGACGAAGGTGAAGGAGATCACCCGATCGACGTCGATGCCGACCAGCCGCGCCATCGCCATGTCCTGCTGGGTGGCGCGCATCGCCTTGCCGATGCGGCTGTACTTGATCAGCACGGTCAGGGCGATCATCAGCACGGCGCTGGTCGCCAGGATCAGCACTTCCGCCGAACCGATAATGTGGGCGACCGGTTCCATGAAGGCGAATTCCGGGATCAGTGCCGGGAACGGCAGAAAGTCGGGGGTCTGCGCCAGCATCACGTAGTTCTGCAGGAAGAGCGACATGCCGATGGCGCTGATCAGCGGGGAAAGCCGCGGGGCATTGCGCAGGGGACGATAGGCGATCCGCTCCAGGGTATAGCCGTAGGCCGCGGCATAGACGGCGGCGACCAGACCCGCCAGCAACAGGATTGCCCAGCCGGAGAAACCATGGATGGTCAGCGCCCCGGCGACGATCAGGGCGATGAACGCGCCGAGCATGTAGATCTCGCCGTGGGCGAAGTTGATCAGCTGGATGATCCCGTAGACCATCGTGTACCCCAGGGCGATCAGGGCGTAGATGCTGCCGCGGGTCAGGCCGCTGCCGACGAGTTCGAGAAAGTAGCTCATCCCTGAACTATTTGATCTCCGTTTTGCAGTTCGGACAGATGATGGTTGGTTCGGTCATGGTTGCTCCTCGTTGCTCGTCTCGTCCTTCCCTACCAATCCCTTGGCGTCCTTCTCCTCAAGCTCTATCAGCGGCGGGGTGCTCTTGATCCGCTTTTCCACCTCGTTGATATGCTCGGCCGGTGGAATGTTTTCCGGCATGGTGCCGCCGATCCGCTTGATCGCTTCACGAACCTCCCGCCCAACGGCCTCGTGCGTTTGAATGGCCTGCTGCTGGCTCTTCACCTGGGTTCGCGCCAGCTTGTCGCGGGTCTGGGTCATGCGGAATTGGTTGGCCGCCAGCTCGGTGGTATCCATGCGATCCATGAGGTTTTCCTTTTTCGGAATCCCCTTGCGCTGCTTGATCGACTCGTTGCCAAGACCACCATACAATCCCTTGTACCCGGCATCGTGAAAAACCCCGAACATCCGGTCCTGCACCCCCGCATCACGGGCCGCACCGGACAGGGCCTTAAATTCCTCGCTGGTCTGTTTGCGGATTTCCAGCCGCTCCAGATCGGCGGCAAGCTCATCCGACAGCTCCTGGCGGCGGGCCTGGATGGCGAAATACTTCTGGGCGGCGGCGATTTCAGGCTTGCGCGGGTCACCGTTCTGGGCAATGAGGTAGCAGGCAAAGCGGGAGAGATGATAATCGCCGATCTTCCTCGCACTTCCCGAACCAATTTCGACCATTTTGCCGGCGCCGGCAAAATGGTAATCCGGGTTGTTTCCAGACTGCTGACAGGACGTCATCGCACGATGGATCGCTTCTTCAAACCGCCGCCACTGGCTGTACCCGAGCAAAGGTTGAAGCTCGCGGGCACTCCAGAATTCCGCGCCGTGCTCGTTCAATTTCTTCAGTGCTTCAAAAGAGATGTTCCCCTTTACCGGTAACGACTTTGCAGACATGATGCCCCTCCTTCCGAAAATGAAATTGCCAACCTTTTGCACAGCCGACCTTACCCAATCCGCCACCGAATCGCAAAAAGCTGTGCATCTTACCTCAATCGAACTTACGGCCTCTCATTACAAAAAAGTTATTTTAGCCGATCACCAGCCATTACTCCAGAAAGTTCCGGGGCGCAGCAACGGCAAGAGCCAGCCGAGAAGGGCTGGCTCTTAACTGTATCCTGTCATCAATCACGTCAAGACTGAAACGCTTACTTCACCTCGACGAATTTGCCGCCGCGCACCTGGTAGACGGCGAAACCGACCCCTTCGGCATCGCCTTTGGCGTCGAACTTGATTTTGCCGACACTGGTCTCCACCAGATTGCCTTTCAACGCCCTTTCCAGCTCCGCGTAGTCGGTGCCGCCGGCCTTCTGGATGGCGGCCACCAGCGTTTGCCAGGCCGCCGCGCCCTGATCGAAGAACATCCCCGGCTCGCGGCCAAACTTCTTCTGGTAGGCAGCACGAACCTGCTGGTTCAGGGGATACCTGGCAACATCCATCGGCCCGGTGGCGTAGACCCCTTCCGCATTGGCCCCGGCAATGGTGAGCAGGCCGCTCCCCATCAAACCGTCCGGACCGATGAAGGGGATGTCGATACGCTTCTTCTTCATCTGCGCCACCAGCTTCGATGCCTCGGGATGGTAGCCGCCGTAAATGACCGCATCGGCGCCCGCGTGGCGAACCTTCTGGATCACCGCCGAGTAGTCCATGGCGCCGGGGGTGATCCCGTCAAAGAGCACCACCTTCGCCTTGCCGTCCTTTTCCAGCGCCATCCTGGCAGCGTCGGCGAACCCCTTGCCATAGTCCCCCTTGTCGTGAAGGATGGCGACCTGATTCGCCGCCAGTTTCGCCGTGACAAAGGCTGCGGCCATCTGTCCCTGTTTGTCGTCGGGGGCAATGGTCCGGTAGAAGTTGGGGTAATCACCGCCCATGGTCAGCGCCGGGTTGGTCGCGCTAGGTGAGATGGCGATGATTTTCGCTTCCTTGTAGATGCCGAGCGCGGCCTTGGTCGCCCCTGAGCAGATGTGGCCGATGACGGCCTGCGCTCCCTGCGAAACCATGGCGGTGGCGACGTTGGCGGCGATCTCCGGCTTGCACTGGTCATCAAGGACCAGCAATTTCACCGGCCGTCCCAGCAGCCCACCCTTGGCATTCAGATCGGCGGTCAGCATCTCGGCCGCCTCCTTGGTGGGAATCCCGTAGGGGGCCAGATCGCCGCTGTGCGAGCCGGCCACGCCGATGACGATCGGCGGCTTTTCCGCCAGCACCAGGGAAGGTAACAGCAGCGCGGCAAAAGCGATCGAGCTCCACCTTTTGATCCGGTTGGTCATCACATCACCTCTTGACTGATTCATAATCGGAAAACCCCCATGAGTTCCTTATAAATGAGCGATCCGGAGGGGTCAAGCCTGCCCTCTTGTCAAATCGGGCAACCTCGGGATAATCTGCGCACACTTAATAAATCCACCAGGAGGTATGACGATGAAGTGTCACGAAGTTGATTACCAGATTGTCGGCGACGACATGCAGATGGTGCTGGTCGAACTCGACCCGCAGGAGGCGGTCATCGCCGAGGCCGGTGCCATGAACTTCATGGAGGAGGATATCCAGTTCGAAACCCGCATGGGTGACGGCTCGCAGGCCGACCAGGGGCTGATGGGCAAGCTCTTCTCCGCCGGCAAGCGGGCACTGACCGGTGAATCGATCTTCATGACCCACTTCACCAACCACTCCCGCCAGCAAAAGCGCAAGGTCGCCTTCGCCGCGCCGTTCCCCGGCAAGATCATCCCGATGAACCTCGGCAAGATGCGCGGCGAAATCCTCTGCGAGAAAGATGCCTTTCTCTGCGCGGCGCTCGGCACCGAGGTCAGCATTGCCTTCCAGCGCAAGCTCGGCACCGGCTTCTTCGGCGGCGAGGGTTTCATTCTCCAGCGCCTGCGCGGCGACGGCATGGCCTTTGTCCATGCCTGCGGCACCATCGTCGAGCGCGAGCTCAAAGGGGAGACGCTGCGGGTCGACACCGGCTGCCTGGTGGCCTTCGAACCGACCGTACAGTACGACATTCAGCGCGCCGGCAACCTGAAGAGCATGTTCTTCGGCGGCGAGGGACTGTTCCTCGCCACTCTCAGCGGCCACGGCAAGGTCTGGCTGCAAAGCCTCCCCTTCTCGCGCCTGGCCGACCGCATTCTCGCCCATGCGCCGAGTTCCGGCGGCAGCGCCAAGGGGGAAGGATCCGTGCTCGGCGGGCTGGGGCGGATGCTGGATGGCGATTGAGCCGGACAACAAATAACATGAACGGGGCGGCCCATTGGCCGCCCCG
>JAMPXI010000078.1 GCA_023701265.1 Desulfuromonadales bacterium
ACGGCGTTGGCGAAGCTGCAACAGGCGCTGCTCGGCCAGGCGGAAAACCACCTCGACGTGATCATGCCGGGGTACACCCACCTGCAGACCGCTCAGCCGATCCTGTTCAGCCATCACATGCTCGCCTATGTCGAGATGTTCGCCCGCGACACCAGCCGACTGGTTGACCTGCGCGCCCGGCTCAACGTCCTCCCCTTGGGCGCCGGGGCCCTGGCCGGCACGACCTTCCCTATCGACCGCGAGTGGGTCGCCGGGCAGCTTGGTTTCAGCGGGGTCACCCGCAACAGCCTCGACTCGGTCTCCGACCGCGACTTCGCCATCGAGTTCTGCGGCTTTGCGGCGATCCTGATGATGCATCTGTCGCGCCTGGCCGAGGAACTGGTGCTGTGGTCGAGCGCCGACTTCGCTTTCATCGATCTCTCCGACGGCTTCTGCACCGGCAGTTCGATCATGCCGCAGAAGAAAAATCCCGACGTCCCCGAACTGGTGCGCGGCAAGACCGGGCGGGTCTACGGCAACCTGATTTCGCTGCTGACCCTGATGAAGTCACTGCCGCTGGCCTACAACAAGGACATGCAGGAGGATAAGGAGCCGCTGTTCGACACCATCGACACGGTGCGCGGCAGCCTCAAGGTCTTTGCCGAGATGATCGCGCAGATGACAGTCAACGCTGTGCGGATGCGCGAGGCGGCGGCGCGCGGCTTCTCCACCGCCACCGACGTCGCCGACTACCTGGTGCGCAAGGGGCTGCCGTTCCGTCAGGCTCACGAGGTGGTTGGCAAGACCGTGCGCTACTGCGTGGAGACCGGCAAGGACATCCCGGAGCTGACGTTGGAGGAATTCCGGCAGTTCTCCAAAAAGATCGAAGCCGACATCTTTAACGCCGTCACACTGGAAGCGTCGGTAAACGCCCGGCAGGCTACCGGCGGCACGGCCCGCGCAGCCGTCGAGCGGGAAATCGCCCGGGCGCGCCAAACCCTTGGCCAGTCAGCTTGAATCGGAGATCCGGAATGAAAAATTACGCCTCACTCCTCACCCCTCACGCCTCACGCATCGTCACTCTGTTGCTACTGCTCCTGACCGGGCTCGGCCTTGCCGCCTGCGGGAAAAAGGGGCCGGTACGCCCGCAGTTCGCCGCGCTCCCGGCGGCTCCGACGGAACTGCAGATTGCACAGCAGGGCGATGACTTCATCGTCTCCTGGGCAAGCCCCGAGTATAACCAGGACGGTGCAGCAACCGACGGCCTGCGTGGGTTTCACATTTACCGGATGATTTACGAGGCCGCCGAGGGCTGCCCGACCTGCCGCGACCCAGAAGAGTTGGTTGCGGCTATCGAGCTGCGGCACCCCGAACCGGCGGTCCGTCTCGGCAAACGCTTCTACTGGCGCGATGCAGCCGTCGCGGCCGGCACCGGGCACGCCTACCTGGTCGTTCCGGTGACAGTCGGTGGCCAGGAGGGCGCCGGGGCGGGTTCTTTCCGCACCTGGCAGGCGCCTCCGCCGGCCCCCGCCGCGCTGCAGGCCGAGGCCGGCAATCGCCAGGTGCGCCTGCAGTGGACGCCGCCATCATCCCTGCCGGATGGCCAGTTGCTGCTTGGCTACAACCTCTACCGCCGGCCGGCTTCCGGGGTCTTTGCGCCGGTCGCCCTGAATGCCGAACCGTTGCGCGAACCGCGGCTGACCGACTTCATCGGCGAAGCCGGCCGCGAGGCCGTCTACCGCGTGACCACCCTGGTGCGCAGCGGCGACCAGTTGATCGAAAGCGCGCCGTCGCCGGACGCCACGATCAGGCCGTAATACGCCTTTACAACATCGGGCCGCTGTGCTAGGTAGAAAGACCCGTAAACGGGCGCAACTGTCCGACAAATAAACAATCATCCCCCAAGCCCTTGAGGAGGAATGCATCATGTTTCGTGGTTCGATGGTCGCAATCGTCACGCCGTTCGACAGCCAGGGAAAGTTCGACGAGAACACTTATCGCCAGCTGATCGAGTTCCAACTCGAAAACGGCACCGACGTCATCGTGCCGTGCGGCACCACCGGCGAATCCGCCACGCTCGACTTCGAGGAGCATGACCACGTCATCAAGGTCTGCATCGACCAGGTCGCCAAGCGCGTGCCGGTACTGGCAGGGACCGGCGCCAACAACACCCAGGAAGCCATCCAGCTCTCGCTCAATGCCAAAAAGATGGGTGCCGACGGCCTGCTGCTGGTCTGTCCCTACTACAACAAACCGTCCCAGGAAGGGATCTATCAGCACTACAAGAAACTGGCCGAGACCGTCGCTCTGCCGCAGGTCCTCTACAACGTGCCGGGGCGCACCGGCGTCAATGTGACCGCCGACACCACCGCGCGGCTCGCCGAGATCCCCAACATCGTCGCCATCAAGGAAGCCTCCGGCGACCTGACCCAGGTTGGGCAGATCCTCTGCAAGGCCGGCGACAAGATCGAGGTCATCTCCGGCGACGACTTCCTGACCTACCCGATGATGGCGATCGGGGCGACCGGGGTGATCTCAGTCTCGGCCAATGCCATCCCCGGCCAGGTCAAGGCCATGGTCGAGGCGACGATCAAGGGCGACCACGCCACCGCCCGCAAGCTGCACCTGCACCTGCTCGACTTCCACAACGCCATGTTCATCGAGGCCAACCCGGTGCCGGTCAAGACCACCCTCGGCCTGATGGGCAAGCTGCAGATGAACGTGCGCCTGCCGCTGGTCGGCATGCAGCCGGCCAACCTGGAGAAGCTCAAGGGGATTTTGCAGGGCTACAACATCATCTGAAAGCTTTCTATAGGGCCTATAAGCCCCATAGGACCGATACGACCTATCAAGGATTTTGCTTATGATTAAAGTTGCCGTCACCGGTGCCGCCGGACGCATGGGGCAGCGCATCATCTGCCTGACCAATGAAGCCGAGGGTCTGGCCGTCGCCGGGGCCGTCGAACACCCGACCCACAAGCTGGTCGGCGAGGATGCCGGCCTGATCGCCGGCTGCGGTGCCCTCGGCGTAACGATCACTGCCAGCCTGGAGCAGGCGATGCAGGCCTGTGATGTGCTGATCGACTTCACCTTCCCCGAGGTGACGCTGGAAAACGCCGCAGTCTGCGCGCGTCTGGGCAAGAGCATGGTCGTCGGCTCGACCGGCTTCACCCCGGACCAGCGCTTCGAATTGGTCAAATTCGCCAAGAAGATCCCGATTGTCAGCGCCCCGAACATGAGTGTCGGCGTCAACGTCTGCTTCAAGGTCCTCAAGGAGATCGCCAAGTCGCTCGGCGAGGGGTTCGACGTCGAGATCGTCGAACTGCACCACAACAAGAAGAAGGACGCCCCGTCCGGCACGGCGGTGCGCATGGGCGAGGTGGTCGCCGAAGCGCTGGGGCGCGACTACCACGAGATCGCCAACTGCCACCGCGAAGGCTTCACCGGCGAGCGGACGAAAGAAGAGATCGGCATGCAGACCGTGCGCGGCGGCGACATCGTCGGCGAGCACACCGTCTACTTCATCGGCATGGGGGAGCGCATCGAGCTGAGCCATCGCGCGATGAGTAGAGATATGTTCGCGAGGGGGGCGGTGCGGGCGGCAGCTTGGCTCGCAACCCAGAAACCCGGCCTGTATGACATGCAGGATGTGCTGGGTTTGAAATAAGGTTACGTAGGGGCGCATTGAATGCGCCCTTTTTAATCAGATAAAATCGGGCGCACGCAGTGCGCCCCTACATTTTCCCGGAGGATTTCACCAGATGGCTCGGATCAACGACAACTATCTCAAACTCAAAGCTGGCTACCTCTTCCCCGAAATCGGCCGCCGCGTGCGCGAATTCGCCGCCGCCAACCCGAATGCCAAAGTCATCCGCCTCGGCATCGGCGACGTCACCCGCCCGCTCGCCCCGGCCGTAATCAAGGCGTTCCATGCCGCCGTCGACGATCTGGCCACCACCCAGAACTTCGCCGGCTACGGCCCGGAGCAGGGCTACGACTGGCTGATCGACGCGATCATCGAGAAATCCTACAAGCCACTGGGCGTGGCGCTGAAGACCGAGGAGATGTTCATCTCCGACGGCTCCAAGTGCGACTGCGCCAACATCCTCGATATCTTCGCGCTCGACAACGTGGTGGCGATCGGCGACCCGGTCTACCCGGTGTACAACGACACCAACGTCATGATCGGCCGCACCGGCGAGGCCGACGAGAAGGGCTATTACGGCGGCGTGGTCTACCTGCCCTGTACCGAGGCCAACAACTTCATCCCCGAGCTGCCGAAGCAAAAAGTCGACATCATCTACCTCTGCTTCCCCAACAACCCGACCGGGGCGGTGGCGACGAAGAGCGAGCTGAAGAAGTGGGTCGACTACGCCAACGAAAGCGGCGCGGTGATCTTCTTCGACGCCGCCTACGAAGCATTCATCACCAACCCGGAGATCCCCCACTCGATCTACGAAGTCGAAGGGGCGAAAAAGTGCGCCATCGAGTTCCGCTCCTTCTCCAAGACCGCCGGCTTCACTGGCGTGCGCTGCGGGTTGGTGGTGGTTCCCGAGGAGGTGATGGGGACCACGGCCAGCGGCGAGAAGTACTCGTTCAACAAGCTCTGGCTGCGCCGCACCACCACCAAGTTCAACGGCGCCTCCTACCCGGTGCAGAAGGCCGCCGCGGCGGTCTATTCCGACGAGGGGTGGAAGCAGACGAAAGAGATCATCGACTACTACATGGACAACGCCCGCATCATCCGCGAAGGGCTCACCGCCGCTGGCATCACCTGCTTCGGGGGGGTGGACGCCCCCTACATCTGGCTGAAGACGCCGGGCGGCCTCTCCTCCTGGGACTTCTTCGACAAGCTGCTGAACGAATGCAATGTGGTCGGCACGCCGGGCTCGGGCTTCGGCCCATCAGGCGAAGGGTTCTTCCGGCTCTCGGCCTTCGGGCATAAGGAGAATGTGGTTGAGGCGGTGGAGCGGATCAAGGGGAAGTGGGGGAAGTGAGATAGAGAGGGCGGCCGCGAGGCCGCCCTTTCTTGTGCTGTAATTAAGCATGCTGTCCCCAGCACTTCCGAATGAATTGATCCAACCGGAATGATCTCCTCTGACCAATATTTCCAAAGCCCACAGATACCGTAAATGCCATGAAACGTAAACTTCTCCTGTTCCTTTTGATGATCCTGGTGGGCGCGGTCGTCGCTGGAATCGCGCTGTTTCGAAGAGCACCCGCCAACAGCATCCAGGTGACCTCGACGCTCATCATGCTTGGCGATCTGAACAACGATAGTCAGTGGACCGAGGCGGACCGGACCTTGCTCACCAGGGTTATCGCCACGCCCTACTCCTTCGACACGCTGACCAGGTACAAAATCGACGTGAATAAAAACGGACGGGTCGATGATGAAGACCTGCGGATTCTGGACCTGCTCTGTGACAACACCGATCCCTACCTGGCCGAGAGCAAAGCAAGGGAGAAGGATTTGCCCTTCCCCCGGCCGCGGGAACTCTTCGCCTACCTGCCCAGCTTCGACTATGTCCAGCCGCCGGTCTTCCTGCTGGACAGCCAGGATCTGCACCAGTTGCCACTCTCCTTTGCCAATTCACTGCTTACCCTTCAATCCAGCAGTCATTATGAGCAGCAACTTCTTGTCGAACTCTATGATGAACTTTCCCGACTGGCGAATATCTACGCCGTACGGCGCGACCACCTGTCACCCGCCGAACAAAACTATCTCACGGTCAAGCTGGCGCAGTGCGAAGAGCTCTACCGGCAGCGTGAGTTCTTTGAATTGCTGCTGGTCACCATCAGCCTTGTCGAGGACGGGGAAACTCTCTACTACACCCGGCAGGAGCCGTTCATCCAGAACCTCCTGTTTTTTCGTGACGACCTGAGAGCCCTTCTTCAGTCCAGGGAGATGGCGTCCTTCTCGCGAGGTGAGACCGATTACCGCACGATTTACCACCAGATTGAGAAGGCCCTGAACAATCGCCTCGAACTGGAGGTCGACATCGCATCACTCGGCCCCCCGCGCGACTTCACCAAGCTCGAGAACTACCTTGACCGGCTCGAATGGCAAAAACAGAAAAGTGCCATCACCGAGGAGCAGTTCAAGCAGCTGATCAGGTACGCGCAGCACGACCGCAGATATCTGCGCGCAGTGTCACGCACCAATCCCAGGCACAAGGACTTGATCCTGGAGAACCACAACCTGCCGATGGTGTTGTTGTTCCGCGAAGCCCTGCATATCATGGGAGGAGACAAGAAAGCGGCCGTGGCACTGCTGGATGAAGCCATCCGTATCCCCTTGGGCTGGGTGAAGAGCATTCCCAAGGAGTACCTGCCAAAATCCCTGGCGCTGGAAAATTTCCTTTTGCCTGGAAACAAGGAGGATGGTGCCGACAAGAGCCGGCACTGGAATGTGTTCGGCGGGGTATCGATCTACAAGTCACCCAAAGAGGCGCTGATCCTGTCTCTGCAAAGGGAGGCTCAGGATCTCAAGGATGACCATTTCACTGCTGAGGCCATGCGGGAGTTCATTCGAGATACCATTGCCAACGTCAACGGCATCTACCATGTGCATTCCATAACTCACCCAATTCCGGGTGCCTAATTCAGGCATTCGGTAGGCACCTTACTTAATTCAAGCCAGAAACGCTTCCCCTCTTTCCGCTCACAAAAAAACCGGGAACTACCCGGATTTTCCCTCGCACAGACACCAACCGTCGCCAACCGCCGAATAAACGATTTTCGGACAACCGGCCGGCCCTGCCCATCTCTCACCCCGGCTCGGCCAGCAGCAGGCGATTTTTCGGTGTGATCTCCGCCGGGACCGTCTGGGTCACGACCCGATAGCCGGCCGCCTGCAGCCGCACGGTTGGGATCAGGCACCTGAGAACAAAGGATTATCGGGTGGCACAAGGTTGCGTAACAAACCCGGAAGACCGATAATAAATCTCCTAAGGAGTTGCGATCAGGGTTGAGGCCCAAAGGAGTTCAGCCATGCCCTTTACACATAAATGGATCAGGTTTGTACCTGTCAATCTGTCGTTTGTTCTGCTTGCTGCGGTTTCTTCAATGACATTGACTGCTCACGCAGCAACGAGTGACAACTGGCTTTCCGACAGTCCAGCGGTCTCCTGGCAAGTCGCCAATGATGAAGCAATCTCACCGGCAACCGAACGTGAGATTGTTGTCAACAAGCTCCGGAGCCATGGTTTTAGCGAGAGGGAGGCCCGGCTTCTTCTGCCAACCATGAGCAGCGAACAGCTCCGGCAACTGGCCAATGCCGAAACTCTTACCCGTAGCGGTGCCCCTAGCAGCCGAATCATCGCGTTGCTGACGGTCATCTTCCTGGTCGTCCTCGCTCACAAGTTGACCGACGGCTTTGGAAAAAGATCGTCCTCAACCGACTCTCAACTGTCACCCAATGGCGTCAATCCGGGGAAGACCGTGAAACGGAGAGCTGATTCCATCAGCTCTGAAATCGGGGCCAAACGACCACATAGACGGAGAAAACACCGTAAAACCCTGCCCATCCAATCCAGGGAGACAGGTGCTCCTGTTGCCAATCTGAAAAAATCGTCCAGGCGCGGCCGCTGAATCCGGGGATTGCGGGGCCCCAAGTGGATGGGCTTCGCAATTGATGCTCGCGGCCATTTGCTCGTCAAACTCCTCAGCCAGGCACCACGCCGCTTGCTTGACGGCCCGGCGCGAATCCACTAAAGTGCCACTCCCCCGCGTATAGGGTCGATTTCTTCAGCGAAAACCCTGCTATGACCAAACAGCAACTCGTCGCCACCATCATCGCCCGCCTGGAGTCCGACCTGGCCCTGTTCACCGCTGCAGCCCGGCATGCCCATGCCGCCGCCACCCATGAAGAGTGCCAGCCGGATAACAAGTACGATACCACCGCGCTGGAGGCCTCCTACCTCGCTCAGGGGCAGGCCAACCGGGCGCAGGAAATCCGCCAGGGGCTGGAGGCATACCGCGCCTTGGAGTTGCAGGAGTTCGACGACGACACACCGGTCCGCTTGAGCGCCCTGGTGGCGCTGGAGGACGAGGCGGGCCAAGAGCGGCGGCTGTTCATCGGCCCCCAGGCCGGCGGGATGAAGCTGGCAGACCTGGCAGGGGAGATCGTGGTGATTACCCCGGCATCTCCCTTGGGGAAGCGGCTGCTCGGCCTGACCGTGGGTGACGAGCTGCAGGGGCTGGACGTCGGCAAAGGGACACGCTACACCATCGTTGCCGTAAACTGACAAAGGAGAACCATGGCCCTCCCCGCCACCATCTACAAGGCAACCATCACGTTGTCCGACATCGACCGCGGCCGCTATGAGACCCTGACCGCCACCGTGGCCAAACACCCTTCCGAGACCGAAGAACGCCTGGTGGCGCGGCTTCTGGCCTATGCGCTCTTCTCCGAGAATGATCTGACCTTCACCAAGGGGCTCTGCGCCGGCGACGAACCGGATCTCTGGGTGAAGGGTGGGGACGGGCGGGTGCTGCTGTGGGTGGAGGTGGGGCTCCCCGATAGCGACCGGATCGTCAAGGCGAGTCGGCACTGCGAGCGGGTGGCGCTGCTGGCCTGCGGGCGGGCGTTCACCAACTGGGAGCAGCAGCATCTACCCAGACTGGCAAAGATCGCCAATCTCACGGTTATCGGCATCGACCAGCCCTTTCTCGCTGCCGTTGTGCGGCGGCTGGAGCGTTCCATTGCCTGGGCGATCACCATCACCGAAGGGGTCTGTTACCTGACCATCGGCGACGAGACGCTGGAGACGGCGTTGCGCCGGGTCGAACTCCGGGGGCACCTTACTTAATTCAAAAGGCGGCCAAACGGCCGCCTTCGCATTTGCGGACTGACCGATTTTGTGCTTACAAGACTTCGCCTGCCGTGACCAGCGCCACCAAGATGGAGAGGGCATTGATGATGAGGTGTATCATCTATCAGAAACGCGGGGGCGAGACCCCGCAAGAATCCCCTTGTCCCATCCTCCCGTCTCTGGCATACTTCAAGTACCTAATTGCATACTAACGGGAGTGCCACCATGAACACCCTCCCCGCCCAGGAACTCAAACGCCGCGGCCTCGCCGCCATCGACGAAGCCATCGCCAAGGGGGACGTGCACGTCATCCGCAACAACCAGCCGCAGTACGTCGTCCTCTCCGAAGAGCGCTACAAGGAGCTGGTGGCCGAGGCCGAAGAAGCCTATGTCGCCCGGGTCAAGGCTTCGCTGCAGGAAGTGGCCAACGGCAAGGTGATGCGCGGTACCGCCGGCGATCTGCTCAAGGAACTGGGGCTGGACGACTAGCACCGTGTACACCCTGGTCTGGACCGCCGCCTTCACCCGTACGGCAAAGAAGTTTCTCAGCCAGCACCCTGACCTGCGCGCCAAATTCACCGCCACCCTGCGCGACCTCGAAACCGACCCCTTCCAACCCCATCTCAGATATCACCACCTGACCGGCAGTCTGAATGGCCTGCAGGCGATCAGCCTCACCTACAGCTATCGTATCACCCTGACGGTGATGCTCACTGAGCAGGAGATCATTCTTCTCGATATCGGCAGCCACGACGAGGTCTACCGCTGACGGGAAAATAGGGACACCCTATTCCCGCCCTCTTGCTTCCAGTCCTACTGGACTTGGCGACGTGCCAACTCGCTGGCATATACCTTCCCGAGAGTATCGCGGTTGGCCCGCGCCCAGTCGGTCAGTCGTGTCGTGCCGGTCGGCGGAGAGGACACAGCCAGCAGTCCGGCCATCAGACCACCGATCTCTTCCCGGGTGATCACGACATCCCCCGTCGCCAGCCCCATCAACTTCCCGGCCAGCAGCCCGAACCAGGGCGGCAAACTGATCAGCGGCCGCCGACAGTCAAGGATGTCACCGAGGGTCGTCACCAGTTCACAGAAGGTAAAGGATTCGGGACCGACGGCATCCGCAATCAGGTTTCCCCGCCCTTCCCCGGCCGCCACTGCCAGTCCGGCAAAATCTTCCACGTGGATCGGCTGGATGCCGTAATTCCCGTCGCCGAACAGCCCGTAAACCGGGAAGCGGCGCAACACCCAGCTGATGTTGTTGATCAGGATGTCTTGGTTGCCGAAAAAGACCGCCGGCCGCAGAATGGCACAGGAGATTCCCAGTGCCTGTAAATTCTCTTCCAGTTCCGCCTTGCCCCGGAAATATTCGAAGGGGGAATCGATGGCAGGGTTGGTGATGCTGACGTGAACGATCTGCTCCACCCCGGCGGCTTTCGCTGCCGCGAACAGCACCTTGGTGTTGGCGACCGCTGTGGCGTGGGAAAACCGCTTATGGTTGAAGCGGACCCAGTAGGTGTTATAGAGCACCTTGACGCCACGCAGGGACGCTTCCAACTGCTGCGGCCGGTCGAAGGCCAGGGGATGGACCTCCACCTGCCCGGCAAACGGGTCGGCCGCCCTTGTATTGGTCAGGGTACGAACTTGCTGCCCATGTTCGAGCAGCCGACGGGCGATCGCCTGTCCCGCATAGCCGAATGCCCCGGTCACGACCTGCAGTTGTCTTTCCGCCATACCCGGCCTCCGTTCTGTTTGTTCAGAATTTTGTGAACATTCTTCCCAAAAAAAATTACTTCTTTTTCGGAAGCAGCGAGACCAGCGCCTTGATCTGAGCCTCGCTCTTGAATGCCATGCCGGCCAACCTGTCGAAGGTATCGAGCATCTGCTTCATCTGCCCCAAACGCTCCACGGCAATGCCGCCTGGACACTGCCTGGCCTGCTCGCAGGTCGTGGCAATGCTGGCCAGGATCGGATCGAACTCGCGCTGCTTGCGCTGGCGCATGATGTTGAACAGCATCTCCCAGGCATCCGGCTCGCAAGCGTAGAATTCACGGCGGTCGCCGGGGAGAAAGACCTTTCTCACCACATTCCAGGAGCGCAGCTCCTTCAGCGAGGTACTGACATTGCTCTTGCTGATCTGCAGCCGTTCGACCAGTTCGTCGATGCACCAGGGCCGATCGGTAATGATCAACAGGCCGTGGACCCGGGCCACCGAATTGTTGACTCCCCAGGAGTTCCCCATGGCTCCCCAGGTTTCGACAAACTGATCAATCAGTGCTTCGCTCATGCCACGCCCTTATGTTTCGTTTGTTCTGAACTTACAGAACAAACGAAACATTGTCAAGCACGGAATCGTCGCTAAAGACGAGGCCCCACTCTCACCCCGGCTCGGCCAGCAGCAGGCGATTTTTCGGGGGGCGGCCTGCCTGCACCGGCAACGCCAGATCGACAGCTGTGTCTTGTCCCATTGACTGATTAGAGTAATTGCTCTAGTATGGATCATCTCCTTGGAGGTGCTCCCATGAACGTCCTGCTGATCCAGCCTCCCAGCCAAAATCCGTTGATGGACCAGATCTACCTGTTCGAGCCGCTGGCGCTCGAATATCTCGGCGCCGGCGTGCAACAGGACGGGCATCGCGTGCGCCTGCTCGATGCCCGTCTCGATCCCGATATCGAACGCGCAGTCCGTGACTTTCAGCCGGACGTCGTCGGCCTGACGGCGTTTACCAGCCATCTGAACATCGTCAGGGAACTGGCGGCCTCGCTCCGCCGACTGAGGCCCCAGGCCTTCCTGGTCATCGGCGGGCATCATGCCACGGTGGCCCCGGCGGATTTCAACGACAGCGCCTTCGACCTGGTGGTGATCGGCGAAGGGGTGGTCGCCCTGCGGGAAATCCTGCGGGAGCTGGCAGGGGCAAGGGATTTCCTCGGGATCGCCGGGCTCGGCATGCCGGACCCGGCGGGAATGCAGTTCACGGCGCCACGGGCGTATACCCCCCTGGACGAATTGCCGCTTCCCGACCGCAGTCTGACGGCGGCCTGGCGCGCGCGGTATTTCAGCGAGTGGTTCAAGCCGCTGGCCTCGGTCCGCACCTCGCTCGGCTGCACGGCGCGCTGCACCTTTTGCGCCCTCTGGGCCATCACCGGCGGCAAGTATCTGCGTCGTGACCCGGCTGCGGTCGTTGAGGAACTCAAGGGGATCGCCGAAGAGAATGTCTTCTTCTGCGACGACGAATCGATGTGCGACACCCGGCGCATGGAGCAACTCGCCGACCTGATTGCCGCCGCCGGGATCCGCAAACGCTACTTTCTGTATGCGCGCGTCGATACCATCGTCAGGCACCCTGACTTGTTTGCCAAGTGGGCACGGCTCGGTCTGTCGCAGGTGTTTGTCGGCATGGAGGATTTCTCCAACGAGCGCCTGGCGGCGATGAAGAAGGGGGTGACCACCGACCAGCAGGTCGAGGCCGCCGGGATTCTCAGACAACTCGGGGTGATGATGTACGCGTCCTTCATGGTCGATCCCGCGTACACCCGCGAAGACTTCCGGGCGCTGACGTCCTACATCCGCAAACTGAAGCTCACCTATGCCACCTTCACGGTGATGACGCCACTGCCGGGAACCGAATTGCATGCGACGCGCCGGGATGCCCTGCTGAGCGACAGGCCCGAGTTGTATGACATGCTTCACGCGCTACTGCCAACCAGGCTCCCGTTGCCGGAATTCTACGCGGAAATGGCCAGGCTTTACTCAGGTGCCGTGCCGATGTACCGATCGCTGCCGACCCTGATGCGCTACGGCCTGCATGGCCTGCTGCTGCGCCTCCGCCTGTTCGGAACCTTCCTGCAGAGGGTGCGGGCCGCCCATCTCGATTACTGAAAGGAGCGGGCATGACCACCCGGGAGCGCATTGTCGAGACGGCCATCGAGCTGTTCAACACCAGCGGAACCAGGACAGTGACCACCAACCATGTCGCTGCGGCCATGGGGATCAGTCCCGGCAACCTCTACTATCACTTCCGGAACAAGGAAGAGATCATCCGGGCCATCTTCACCCAGATGCATGAGGTCGGCGCCCGTGAATACCTGGCGATCAACGCCGAACGGGGCCCGGGAACGGCGGAGACCATGGCCGAAACCTTCGTCATGATCCAGCGCTTCAACTGGCGTTACCGCTTCTTCAAGCGCGAGCTAACCGCCCTCATCATGGCCGACCCGCTGCTCGGCGAGCAGTTCGTCGCTTCACACCGGGCCAACCTGGCCATGGTCGATGCGGCCCTGGAGCGCTCAATCGCGCAAGGTTTTCTCGTGCCGCTGGCAGAGCCCGTGCGCAAACTGCTGGCCGAGCAGGTCTGGATGATGACCCTCTTCTGGCTGAATTACCTGGAGGTCGGCGGGGAGGAAGTGACTGACGAGACCCTCGAACGCGGCATCGACCATCTGCAACTCATGCTCGGGGCATATCTGACCGACGCGGCAAAACCTGCCCTGCAGTTCCGGGGCCGCTCTGCCTAACCCCCCGCACCTTCATCGTTGATGCCTGCGGCCATTCCCCCTAGAATAGCCGCAGCTGTTTCATCTTCTGCGAAACGAGGAAGCCATGACCGAACTCAATGCCCTGCATCTTGCCGGCCAGGACCAGCTCAAGGAAGTCGCCCGGCACTTCGCCACCCAGCACGGCCTGCGCCCCGAATCGATCGAATGGGTCGAGCAGTACGACGGCTGGTGGCTGACCGTCATTGATGCTCAGCACACGGTGCGGGTGGTCTTCTCCCTGGACGAGATCGAGGACTTTGCCGCGGAGGGCGAAGGGTCGAAA
>JAMPXI010000079.1 GCA_023701265.1 Desulfuromonadales bacterium
CCGGCATGGGCGTCGATCACCTTGCGCCCATGACGGCGACGGCCTGGCTGTCGGGGCCCAGCTCCAGCCGCCCCAATTCCCGTTTGCTGACCAGGTCGATCTTCAGCAGTCGCCGGCTCTGGGGGAGAAGAGCCAGCAGGGTGTTTTCCTCGTTGTCGATCGTCAGTGCCCGGACCGGCTCCGGCGGCAGGGTGAAGGCGTCGATCGCCATCGCCGCGCGTGGGTCGACCACGACGATCCGGCCGTCGTTCATCCCCACGTAGAGAAGGCCGCCGGCCCGGTCGGCCTTGAGCGAAACCGCGCCGTTGCCGATGAAGATGGGGTTGCGCAAGGACAACGAAATGGCGTCGAGTACCGACAACTCCGCGGAAAAATCGTTGATCAGGTAAAGCGCCCTGCCGTCCGCAGCGGCCACGCCATCCAGGGGAGCTTCCTCGAGGGGGATCGTTCTCAACAAGGACTGGTTCTGCAGATCGATCACCGAGAGGAGGCTGGCAGCGGCATGGGTGACAAAGGCGCGGGTTTCGCCGCGGCCGAGAAAGAGGTTTCCCGCCTCCGCGTTCAGCCGGACGCGACCCTTCTCAAACAGCGCCTGCGTATCGATGATGCTGACCGAACTGCTCCCAGGATTCAGGGCGACCAGCAGGTTGCCGCTCGCGGTCAGGGCCAATTCGGTCGGCCGGTCGCCGAAGCGCAGCGGCACCCGGCCAAGGATCGTGCCGCTGTTCACCTCGATCACCACGACGGCGTCCTCGCCGCTCAAGGCGACGTACAGCCAGCCCCGGCGCTGGTCGAGGGCCAGGTCGCCGGGCGCTGTCCCGACCCGGATGGCGCCCAGCACCTGGGCGGTGCGCTTGTTGAAGACGGTCAGGCTCGGCGTGGTGCGGCTGCTCACGAACCCTTTGAGATTGATCAGTGCCCGTTCCGGTTTCCAGAGGGCGAACCGGGGGGTGAACAAAGCCCCGGCGGTGATGAGACGGTCCGCGCCAAGTGACAGGAACAGGGTCTCGGCCTGATCTTCCCGGATATCGAAAGGCGCTTCGATCATCAGCCGTCCCTCGGGCGGGAGCAGATCGACCGGCCCTTCCTCGCCCTGCACGCTGGCCGAGGCGATACGCACGGCGACCCCCCGGTAGCGGCCGGGCGGCAGGGTGAGATTGGCCAGCTGCGTCTGTGCGCCGAGCAGTCGGCCGCCCTCGAAGCGGCTCTGCTGAAGCGGCAGCGGTACCTCGCCGCCGTCGAGCTGCAGGGCCGCGAGTTCGCTGACCGTGAAGGTCAGACGGTGGGCCTCCTGGGGGAGCGGCTGCAGAAACAGGGTGAACAGGCCGGCGGCCGCTGGCGGTGGTGTCGATGACCTGACCGCAGCGGTGCAGGCGGCCGTCAGCAGTGTCAGCCAGAGTACGGCGAGCAGTTTCGCGACAGTGGTGCGAACGGGAAGCTTCATGGCCGTCATCCTAGGGGGGCGCCGCACCATGGCATTTTTCACAGAAACGGCCCTGGCCGGCGCCGAACTCCGCAGCGAGGTTGCGCCCGTAATAACTGAAATAAACGTCGTTGACCGTCGCCCCGACATCACCGACGGCCGGATGGGAATCCGCCAGCAGGCCGGCGGTGAAATCCCAGCGCCCGGCATCCGGAAAAGCCGAAGCGTGCGCGCGGTGGCAGGTCAGGCACATGACGTTGGCGTTGGCATCCGGTCCCTGCATGCTGTTCGGATCGAGCAGTTGCAGCGTCGTCGTGCCGCGCTCGAACGGGACGAACTGCAGGTAGGCCGTCGCGGCCGTACCGGAAAAATCGCCGGTTCGCAGGTAGCTGTTGTAGGTGTCGACCACCCCCTGACCGAGCAGCGCCCCGCGGCCCGACGGGTGCGTGAAGGACCTCCCCTCGACCCGGTGGCCGCCGTCCAGCATGGCCCCGTGGCAGTTGCCGCACCATTCGCTCATGCCGGCACCATAGGCAACGTGGCTGCCGTCGCGCTCCGCAAACCTGCTGACGCTGCTCTGGCGGGCGACCGGCGCATCGGCGGTGAAGGCCGCGCCACCGGCCGGCCGGTAGCGGGAGTCCCCCAGCAGCCGGAAGTTGCCGCTGACCGCCCCGCCGGAGGGCTCCGCTCCGTAAGACCCGGAGCCGCTGACGGGGGGAGCGCCCCAGCGGGTTCCGCCGGAGGTTTGGCCGTGGGGGTCATGGCAGCTGGTGCAGCTGAGCTGCGCCGACGGATAGGTGCCGCCCGGCGCCAGGGTCAGCAGCGGGTCGGGGAGCAGGTTGTGATCGACGGCCACGATGTTGTGGCCATGATCGTCGCCGGGACTGCTCCCGCCCAGCCAGCTGAAGTTTTTGGTCAGCCAGTAGAAATCGCCTCCCGGCGTGAGCGCCGAGCCATCCGGACTGAACACGGACGGGCTGTTGGGGCCGCCGGAACCGGCGTGGCAGTTGAGACAGATCGAGCTTGGGTCGGCACTCAGCAGCAGCGACTCCGCCGCCGATCGCGCACTGTGCATCGAATGGCAGGCATTGCAGGGACCGGCGCCGCCCTCGTGGAAGGCGTAGCCATAGCTGGTAAAGACGCAAAGTACCAGCGCTGCCGCCACAAGAAACGGCCGGCCGGCCGGCCTGGTCCTGCTGAGGAGTCTGTCGCTAATCATCGAGGACTCGGCCCCGGATCGTGGGATGGCGCTGCATAAACCCGGTTGCTGTTCCAATTATTACGGGGATTTTCCCCTTGTCTACCTGCCTAATCCACTGGCGGTCATGAATAAAAGGCTGACAGCGTTCGAAAACGCTGTCAGCCTCCTGGCTTGCCCCCTGGCGGCCGGCCCATCCGGCCGGACCCGCCAGGGTTTCACTTGTCAGCTTAACAGCTGGTTCCGTTTAGTCCTTCGCGTGGCACTTGTTGCACAGCTGGCGCTGATACTGGCCGTATTTGGCGACGACATCGACGGCGGCGCCATTGGCATAGTAGGGAACCGCACCGTTGGCCATCAGCGTCGAGGTGTTCTCCTTCAGGATGGCCGACCCGGCGATGAATTCCGAGGTGTTGCTGTCCCAGCGCAGGGCGTTGTCGAAGGCCGAGGCATGGGCGCGGTGGCAGCTCAGGCACATGACCTGGTCGGTGCCGGTCACCCCGGCGGTGCTGGCGGGATCCAGCGTTTTGCCATCAGAGACGCCGCGCTCGATCGGGACCAGCGGATCGAAGGCCGTGGCGACGGTGCCGGTGAAGTCGCCGGTCTTGACATAGCTGTTGTAGGAGACCGGGACCGGGACGTCGGTCGGGTGCATGTTGGTGTTGTCGTTGAACGACGGGTGACAGCTCAGGCACCAGTCGGACATGCCCGTGCCGTAGTTGACCTTGGTGCCGGCGGAAGTATCCGCGGTCGCGACCGGCGCATTGGCCGTGATCTGCTTGAAGCCGGTGTCGCCGAGCAGACGGTAGTTGCCGGCGATCGTCCCGACGGGCGGTTGCTTGGTCGCCTGGTTGAGGTAGGAACCGGAAACGGAGATCGGAGCCGCGCCGTTGGCGGTGCCGCCGTCGATCTGGCCGTGCGGATCGTGGCAGCTGGTGCAGCCGAGCAGCCCGGAGTTCATGGTGCCGCCGGGGGCGGTGGTGTTGGTGGCGTCGATCGACAGGCCGAAGTCGGCGGCGATGACGTTGTGGCCCTTGTTGTCGGGGTTAAACGTAATAACGGTGCCGCGTTCCAGATAGTCGTGGGTGGCCGCGTCGGATACCCAGAAGAAGTCGCCGCCCTGGTTCTTGTTGGCGCCGTTGACGCTGTTGATGTGATAGCTGTTTGCGCCGGTGTGGCAGTTGAGGCAGGTGGAGCTGGCGTCGGAGCCCTTCATCAGCGAAGCGGCCGTGGCGGAACCGGAGCGGGCATTGTCCGCCGAGTTGTGCATCGAGTGACAGCCGTCACAATGCGCGACGCCGCCGCCGTGGAACGCGAAGGCGCTGCCGCTGGTCAGGACGAGTCCCGCTGCCATGGCCAAAATCATCTTGCTTGCTTTCTTCATGGTGTTGCCTCCCATTGCTTGTGTGTGGTTGATCGTATATCGACATCTCCGGAGTTGCCGATAATCCGATTTCGAACTGTTGCTTTCAACCAGGAGCAATCGGCGTGCCAGCGTATTTTAAAAAAAATAACTCAATGATTACGAAATTTTACAAGCGCGGCCAGGACTTCTTCCATTCTCTTCGTGCCGACCGTCTGGAGATTTTCCAAATTCATTTTGGGAGATTTCCAAAATTTTCGGGCGACCGTTCCAGGGAAACCGTGTAGACGCCGACCCCTTTGTTGGCGGCCTGGGCGACAAAGATCCGGCGCTTCTCGGCATCGATCGCCAGGTCGTCCGGGACGATCATGTCTTCCGGCCGGTCGCCCCGGTAGCCGAACTCGCCCAGAAAGGAGAAATCTGGGGCGAACACCATGACCACCGACCGCAGCCGGTCCGCCACATAGATATTCCCCTGCGGGTCGACGACAATCCCGGAAACGACCCCGAATTTGCCGGGGCCGCTGCCCGGTGAGCCGAAGGCGGCGAGCACCCCGTCCGGTTTCAACCGAAAGGCGCTGAACAGGGTGGGCGCCGTGAAATAGATGCTGCCGTCGGCGCCGACGTTGAAGCCGCTGATCTCAAGGGACAGGGCCTTCTTTTTCTCCGGGTCCAGTTCTTTGGCCATCCGCTCGAAGTCGGCGGCGAGATCGTGCGCCTGGTGGAAGGTGCCGGCGGACTTCAGGACGACAATCTGCAGTTCCCTGGAATCGAGCAGGTAGAAGAGACCGTCCCGGTACTTCATGCGATCCGGGTTGAAATTCCGATACTTTTCCGGAAGGCTGCCGAGGGTGATGACCGCTTGCGGTTCGCCGCGGAAGTTGAGGACCTGGATGCCGTTCCGCTGGAAATCCCGCGCCAGGAGGTAAATGGCGCCGTCATCCCCCAAAGCGACATCCGCCGCGGCAACGATCGACCCGTCGCCGCCAAAGGCATAGACCTCCATCCCTTGCTGATTGTAGATGCGGATTTCGTTCAGACTCTGATCAAGAGTGTAGAGCTCACGCTGCCGGGGGTCGAAATCGAGTCGCGCCCACTGGGATGGCACGGGGCCTGCAAAGTCGGAGAGTAGGTATTGGAAGTTTGCTTGCAGGAAGGCGCCGCCGCGCTGGCTCTGTTGCAGTTCGGCCCTCGCGGCTGGCGGAACAAGCAGCAGGAAATAGAGAATGATCGTGAAAACTGGAGACAGCGCCGTAACTGGACCGGATAGCTTCATGCCTGCATACTTTAGCAACCACTGTGCCATTCGGTGCAGACGAAAAAACAACCAATCAAGTCAACAAATTAAGGCTCCGCGTGAATGCTGAAGCAGGGGATTGGATGAAAATCTGGGAAAATTCCATAACGGATTTGGGAAAATTCCCAAATCCTCGGCCGGAGGCAGATACGCTGCTGGAAATTGTGGCTGCACATCCAAAACTCCAGGCAGTCACTCGTTAATGACAGTCGAGTGTCGGCACGAAACTTGACAAATACAGTATGATTGGTGTAAGTATACTATATTGTTATTATTTTATGATTAGGAGAGATTTCCAGAGATATCCAATACATGAATAAACCCGAAATTCTGCGATTCCCCCCCAAGGTTTCCAACCTTTTCGCCCGATTGCAAGTTTTCTCCCTGCTCTGCCTCTTGCTGACCGCCTGTAATCAACAAGCACCGCCGGATGCTGGCCTGCCGCCAGTAACGGGTTCGCGCACCCTCAAAATCGGCCTGGTTCCGGAGCAGGATATCTTTGTGCAGAAAAAGCGTTACGAGCCGTTATTGGCGCAGCTCTCGAGGGAGTTGCGTGTCGATATTGAGATCAAAATGCTCCCGCGCTATGGAAACATCATTGACAAATTTCATGAGCTCAATCTCGACGGGGCTTTTCTGGGCAGTTTCACCGGGACACTGGCAATCGAAAAGCTTGGCGTCGAACCGTTGGTCAGACCTCAATATGACGATGGTACGTCCACTTACTATGGAATGATTTTTGTAAGAAAGGCGAGTGGACTTCGCACGGCCAATGACCTGCGCAATAAGCGGCTGGTGCTTGTCGACAAGGCCACTACTGCCGGTTATTTGCTGCCGCTGGCCTACTTCAAGTCGCTCGGTATCGTCGATTACAAGACGTGGTTCAAGGAATACTATTTCTGTGGCAACCACGAGGATGCCATCCGTGATGTCCTGTCCGGCGAGGCCGATATCGGCGCCGCCAAAAACACCATCTTTTACCAGGTGGCCAAGGCAGATCATCGGGTCTTGAAGGAGTTGGAAATTCTTGCGGTCTCGCCCCATGTTCCCGCCAACAGTCTGATCGTCCGCCGCGAGCTGCCGGACAACCTCAAGCAGGCATTGAAACAGCAGCTGCTGACCATGCATCAGGGGGAAAAGGGCCGACAGCTTTTGGCTGATATGCAGATCGTCAGGTTTATCGAAACATCTGTGCAGGATTACCAGCCGGTGCGCGATTATGCCGCCAGCATCGGTGTAGATTTGAAAACCTACGACTATCTCAACAATTAAAAGAATCGTCAGTTATGAAGAAAAACGTCCTGCTCGGACTGACCCTGATGATCGTCTGCTTTATTGCCGGGGGGGTCTATATCGCCGCTTCCATTCAGAGCGTCACCAACAAGCTGGAAAAGGTTGTTTCCTTTCACCAGGTGGAATTCCTGCGCGAGACGCTGGAACACAAGATCAAGGCTGTCCAGACCGATCTGTTGCTGCAGGGCTCACCACATGCCAGCAGTTTTGACAACACGGTCGCGCTGATCGAGTCTATGGAGAATGCTGCAGACGTCTGCCGGAACTGTCATCATTCGGAAATCATCAGCCGGCGCCTGGTCGAATTTGAAAAAGCCGTAGAGCTTTATATGAAATTCCTCAGCCGGACTTTGACCCTTCGGGCGAACAGTGAGCGTCTGGAAAATGCCAGAACGGCGGCTTTTTCCCATGGGGAGGTGTTGCTGCAGGATGTGAGGTTACTGTCGACGGCCTCTGCAGACAAGATTTCCGGGCGGATTGCAAGTATTCAGGGCGATATCAACGCGACCAACAATTTCCTGATTGCCTGCCTGATCCTCGGCCCGATTGCCATCATCATTATCACCGGACTGTTTCTCAATCGGTTTACCGGGGCGATTGGCACGCTCGTGCATGCGGCCGAGGTTCTGAAACGCGGTGATCTGGATTATCGCATCACCGCGCCCCTTGAAGGCGAATTTCACACCCTGGCCAGCGCTTTCAACAGCATGGCCGCATCGATCAAGGAAGAGCAGCAAAAATTCGCATCAGCGTACAAGTCTTACCAGACCCTGTTTGAAACTGCCGGTGACGCCATCATGATTACCGGGATTGAAGATGAGCTGTTGGGCAAGATCATTTCCGCCAACCAGGCGGCCTCTGAACTTTACGGCTATTCCGTTGAAGAATTGCTGGCGATGAACGTCGTCAAGCTGGTTCCTGATGGCAAGGAGGATAAATTCCTGGCTAAGATGCGAACGGTCCTTTCCGGAGAGTGGTCGCACCAACGGGTCAGGCGCCGGAAAAAGGACGGCACCCTGATCAATGTCGATCTGAGCATGGGGCCGTTGCAGTTGGGGGAGCAGAAGTACCTGCTCAGCTTCTGTCGCGACATCACCGATCAACTTCACGCTGAAGAAGAATTGCAGCGAGCCAACCAGATGGCCCTGGTCGGGCAGATGAGTGCCGGTCTGGCCCATGAAATAAAAAATCCCCTGGCCGGCATCAAGACCACGCTCGATGTTCTTGCCGATGACCTGGTGCTACAGCCGGACGACAAGGTGCTTTTTGCCAGGATCAGCAATGAAATCATTCGGATGGAGAAGCTCCTCAAGAGCTTGCTGAACTACGGCCGGCCGCCGCAGCCGCAATTTGACCTCGTTGATATGAACCGGCTCCTCGATGTCACCCTCAGCAATGTCGAAACCGCCACCCGCAGGAACTCCGAGTTCACCATTCGTTTCACCAAGGAACTCGACCCTGACCTGCCGCGCGTCGAAGCGGATTCAGCCCAGATGCAGCAGGTGTTTTTGAATATTCTCCTCAATGCCGTTGATGCGATGGAGAACGAGGGAAGCATCATCATCCTTACACGCAGGAAGGATGAAAATCGCATCCTGATCAAAATCGCCGACACCGGCAAGGGTATCCCGGAGGCGACCCTCAAAAAAATCTTCAACCCTTTCTTTACCACCAAAAGCAAAGGGACCGGTCTTGGCCTGTCAATCTGTAAACGCCTCGTTGAGCAGCATGGCGGCGACATCCAGGTCGAGAGCCAGGTAGAGAGCGGCACGTCGATCATCATCACCCTGCCACTCGCCCAACAATACCAGGAGTAAGCACATGAATAAAAAAGGGCGCATTTTCCTGCTGGATGATGATGAGTTGATCATCAGCATGCTTGCCAGATCTTTGCAGAAGGAGGGTTACGAGGTTGGCATGCTCAGCAACCCGAAACAGGCGGTAGAGAAAATCTGCGGTTGGCAGCCACATGCCTTGCTGTTGGACATCGACCTGGGGGAGGGGCCGAGCGGACTCGATCTGCTCGAGATGCTGCAGGCGGAAGAGATCGATTTCCCGGTCATCATGCTCACCGCCGACGACTCTGCCGAATCAGCAATCCGGGCGATGCGCAACGGTGCCGCCGACTACCTGGCAAAACCGTTCAATATCGAGGAAGTCAAGATCGTCCTCGAAAAACTACTGGCCAACAGCCGGCTGAAAAACGAAGTCGAATACCTGAAAAAATCGACCACCGCGACGCTCGGCAGAACCTTTATCGGCGAATCTGCAGTGATCCGGAAACTGCTGGGCGACGCCCGCAAAATCGCCGAAGCCGGGGTGCAGTCGGTCCTCATCACCGGAAAATCGGGAACCGGCAAGGAAGTCCTGGCCCGCAATATTCATTACTGGCGTTTCGGTGATCGAAAAGATTATGAAAACATCCCCTATATTGCCATCAACTGCACCGCTCTGCCGGAAAACCTGATCGAGGGGGAGTTGTTCGGCCACGTCAAAGGCGCCTTCACCGATGCGAAGAGCGACAAAAAAGGGGTGTTCGAACTGGCTGATGGAGGCACCCTCCTGCTTGACGAAATTGGTGACATGCGCCCCGACCTGCAGGGGAAACTGTTGCGCGTGCTCGAGGAGCGGACGGTGCGCCGAGTCGGCGGCAAAATCGATCAGCCCATCGAGGTCAATATCATTGCGGCCACCAACCGCGATCTCAAGAAAGCCGTGATTGACGGTGCCTTCCGCGAGGACCTTTTCTACCGGCTCACCTCGTTTTCCGTCGATATCCCCCCTTTGTGCAAACGAGAGGATGATGTTATCCTGCTGACCAGACATTTCCTGCAAGGGTTTGCCGGTAAATATTCCAAAAAACCGATCGAGCAGATTGCGGACGGTGCCAAGGATCTGCTGAAAGCCTATACCTGGCCGGGCAATGTCCGCGAACTCCGCAACGTGATCGAGCGCTGCGTGGTCATGGAGAATACGGAGATTCTCTCCGCCGAGCATCTGCCTCTCGATATCGGCGGAAGCAGTCAGCAGTTCACGCCATCGCGCAAGATTTTCCAGGCCATTCTGCCGGATGAGGGGATCTCGCTCGAAACGGTTGAAAAAGCCTACATCAAGCTGGCACTGGAAAGATCGGACCACAATATGACCAAAGCGGCGAAACTGCTGCAGGTCAGTTACGACATCCTGAGATATCAGGCCAAAAAATATCAGCTGGTTTGAGGAGGCGTTGCCGTCCTGTTGACGTCTAGACAATTTTGTCCAACGGCACCAAAGCAAAAGGCCCCCGGAATTTTCACCGGGGGCCTTTTACTTTGAGGAGTAAGCGCCTTCAGCGCGCCTGGTCGACGCGCTCCTCGAACCAGTTGCTCCCTTTCTGCAGATCCCGCTCCGCCCCTTTGAGCGTTTCACAGCCGGCCAGCAGCAGGACGAGGACGATCAGGATCGCCGTCAGTCGATATCCGGTCATGGTTGGTTCTCCTTGTCGGTGGCCAGTTCTTCCCGCTTTATCCGCCGCTCCTCCTGCCACATCTCCCAGATCAGCAGGGCCACGCCGACGCAGATCGCCGAGTCGGCGACATTGAAGGCTGGCCAGTGATGGTGGCGCCAGAAGACGTCGAGAAAATCGATGACCTCGCCGAGGCGCACCCGGTCAATCAGGTTGCCCAGCGCCCCGGAAAAGATCAGGGAGAGAGCAAAAGCCCCCAGAGTCTGGTCGGCGCGCAGGCTGCGCAGGTACCAGAGGATCACCAGCAGGGCAATGCTGGCGACGGCGATGAAGAACGGCACGCGCAATGCGCTGTTCGACAGGATGCCGAAGGCCGCCCCCTGGTTGCGGATGTAGGTAAGGTGAAACCAGCCAGGGATCACCGCCACCGATTCGTAGAGTTCGAAATGCGCATCGACGTAGAGCTTGGTCGCCTGGTCGAAAACCAGGATGACGGCGGTGACGATGGCGAGGAGGCGATAGCGGGTCATGTTTTTCCCCTGAGCATTGGTAGGGGCGTGATTTATCACGCCCAGGGCGCAATGAAATGCGCCCCTACATTGTCAACGCCGTTGCACAGCGCGGGCACAATTCCGGATGCTCCGGATTAGCACCGATTTCCGTTGCGTAGGTCCAGCAGCGCGGGCACTTTTCCCCGGCGGCCCGCTCGACGCGCAGGGTCAGCCCCGGCAGCGCCTCGCTGGCCGTACCGTCGACCAGCGTGTCGACCAATTCGGCCTGGGAGACGATGAACAGGGTGGCCAACTCATCGCGCTCGGCCTGCAGCAGGTCCCGCAGCGGTCCGGCCGCGGCCGTCAGCAACACTTTTGCTTCCAGGCCGGAGCCGATCAACTTGGCGGTGCGAGCCTGTTCGAGCAGCTTTGAGACCTCGCCGCGCACGGCAAACAGCTGGTCGAAGCGCGCCTCCAGCGCCGGATCGAGCAGTTCCGCGCCGAACTGCGGGAAGCGATCGAGATGCACGCTGGCTTCGCGCTCGCCCGGCAGGTAGCCCCAGATCTCGTCGGCGGTAAAGGAGAGCACCGGCGCCATCAGGCGGGTCAGGGTGTCGAGGATGGCGTACATCGCGGTCTGCGCGCTGCGTCTCTCAAGGCTTTTGGCCGGGGCGGTGTAGAGCCGATCCTTGAGGACGTCGAGATAGAAGGCGCTCATCTCCACGGCACAGAAATTGTGCACGGCATGGTAGAGCACGTGGAATTCGTAGTCGTCGTAGGACTTCTGCACACGGTCGGACAGCGCCGCCAGCTTGCTCAGTGCCCAGCGGTCGATGGCGAGCATCTCCCGGTGGGCAACCGTGTCGCTGGCCGGGTCGAAGTCATGGATGTTGCCGAGGATGTAGCGTGCGGTGTTGCGGATGCGCCGGTAGGCCTCGGAAACCTGCTGCAGGATCTGGTCGCCGCAGCGTGTGTCGTTGCGGTAATCCTGGGTGGCCACCCACAGACGCAGAATCTCAGCGCCGAACTTCTTGATCACCTCTTCCGGGGCGACCACGTTGCCGACCGACTTGGACATTGGCCGTCCCACCTGGTCAAGGACAAAGCCGTGGGTCAGCACCGCCTTGTAAGGCGAGGTGCCACGGGTGCCGACCGCTGCCAGCAAACTGGAATGGAACCAGCCGCGGTGCTGGTCGCTCCCTTCCAGGTAGAGATCGGCCGGGGAGGAGAGCTGCGGCAGCTGTTCGACCACCGCGGCGTGGGAGACCCCGGAGTCGAACCAGACGTCGAGGATGTCCATCTCCTTGCGAAACTCCCCGGCGCCGCAGCTCGGGCAGGCGGTGCCGGCGGGGAGCAGCTCGTTCACGGCCTTTTCGAACCAGACGTCGCTGCCGCCGGTTTCGAAGAGATCGGCGACGTGGTGCATGACCTTGCCGTCGGCCAGGGCCTCGCCGCAGGTCGTGCAATAGAAGGCGGTGATCGGCACCCCCCAGCTGCGCTGACGGCTGATGCACCAGTCAGGGCGGTTGGCGATCATGTTGTAGATCCGTTCGCGCCCCCAGGTCGGAATCCAGCGCGCGGCGTCAATGTGCTTGAGGGCCTGGCCGCGCAGGTCGTTGGCCTCCATGGCAATGAACCACTGTTCGGTGGCGCGGAAGATGATCGGCTTCTTGCAGCGCCAGCAGTGCGGATAGCTGTGGGAGACCTTCCCTTCATGGAGCAGGGCGCCCACTTCCAGCAGCTTGGCAGTGACCTGCGGGTTGACCGCCGGCACCTTTTCGCCGCCGAACAGTCCCAGGGTCGGCAGGTAGCGGCCGTGATCATCGACCGGGTTGTAGATCTCCAGCCCGTAGCGCAGCCCGGTCAGGTAGTCGTCGTGGCCGTGGCCGGGGGCGGTGTGCACGCAGCCGGTGCCGGCTTCCAGCGTTACGTAGTCGCCGAGCACGATCAGCGAAGGGCGGTCGTAGAGCGGATGGCGGCACTGCTTGCGTTCAAAGGGGGCAGCGTCGAAGGTGGCGACGACCGTGCCCATCGGCCGGCCGAGTTCCTGGAAGACCTTGGTTGCCAGCCCTTCGGCCATCACCAGCAGTTCTCCCTCGGTCTCGACCGCGACATACGGCAGCTCCGGGTTGAGTGCCACCGCCAGATTGGCGGGGATGGTCCAGGGGGTGGTGGTCCAGATCACGAAGAAGAGCGGCTTGCCGGCAAGCGCTTCCAGTCCCGCCGGCAGCGTGTCGCTGTAGGGGAACTTGACGTAGATCGAGGGCGAGGTGTGGTCGCCGTACTCGACTTCGGCTTCGGCCAGGGCGGTGACGCAGGAGGAGCACCAGTGCACCGGCTTCTTCCCCTTGTACAGCCCGCCGCGCTCGGCGAAGCGCGCCAGCTCGCGGGCGGTGGCGGCCTCGTAGGCGTGGTTCATGGTCAGGTACGGGTGCTGCCAGTCGCCGAGCACGCCGAGCCGCTCGAACTCGGTTCGCTGGATGTCGATCCACTTTTGCGCGTAGGCGCGGCATTCGCGACGGATCTCAACCTTGCTCATGTTGCGTTTTTTCTCGCCGAGCTGCTGGTCGACTTTCAGTTCGATCGGCAGGCCGTGACAATCCCACCCCGGCACGAACGGTGCGTAGAAGCCCTGCATGCGCCGGCTCTTGACCACGATGTCCTTGAGAATCTTGTTCAGGGCATGGCCGATATGAATGTGGCCGTTGGCGTAGGGGGGGCCGTCGTGCAGGGTGAAGTTCGGTTTATCTCCCTGATCTTCGCTGACCCGGCGGTCGAGTTCCAGTTCGGTCCAGCGCGCCAGGATCTCCGGTTCGCGCTGGGGCAGGCTGGCGCGCATCGGGAAATCGGTGACGGGGAG
>JAMPXI010000080.1 GCA_023701265.1 Desulfuromonadales bacterium
CGGGTCAGTCCCCGGGCGGCACTGGTCTTCCCGAGCAGCCGCCTGGTCTACGGCAAGCCGCTACGCCTCCCCGTGGACGAGCAGCACCCGCTCGCCCCGGAATCGTTTTACGCCGCGCACAAGGTGGCGGTCGAGCACTACCTGCAAATCTACGCCCGGCTCCATGGCCTCCGCAGCGCCATCCTGCGCATCTCCAACCCGTACGGGCCGTTGCAGGGGCGTGATGCGCGCATCTACGGGGTGGTCAACAAGTTCGTGCAGGCCGCCGTGCGCGACGAGGCGATCAGCCTGTTCGGCGATGGTGCCCAGCGCCGTGACTACCTGCATATCGACGACCTGGTCGAGGCTTTGCTGGCAGCCGGGTTGCGCGCCGCCGCCCCGACGTTGCTGGTCAATATCGGTGGGGAGGAACATGTGAGTCTCCAGGAACTGGCTGCGCGAATCATCACTCAAGCCGATGCCGGGCGTATCGAGCACGTCCCCTGGCCGGACGACTACCGCCAGGTGGAGACCGGTGATTACCTTACCGACCTGAGTCTGGCTGCCGAGCAGCTTGGTTGGTGGCCACGGATCGCCCTGGATGATGGTCTGCGGCAGACCGTCGAGTATTACCGCAACCACAAATGACGTAGCGACCAACACATACTTTTGACAGAGATTCCTTACATGCAAGCTTTAAACTCGGATGTATACCGGCGTCGCGAGCACCTTGCCGCCCTTGTCGCTCTGCTCCTGTGCGCCTTCGCCCTCTTCGCCAACACCTTCGGCGCCGAGTGGAATTACGATGATTTTCCGGTCATTGTCGAAAACCCCGATGTCCTTTCCTTCGGGAATTTTTTCAAGGATCAGTTTCCTGGCCGGCCTCTGCGCGAATTCACCTTTGTCATCGATCACGCATTGTTCGGCATGGAACCGGCGGGCTGGCATATCCAGCATCTTTTCTGGCACGCACTCTGTGCCTGGTTGCTCTGGCTGCTGGTGGTGCGGCTCGACTTCAGCCGGCCCACGGCATGGATCGCGGCACTGTTCTTTCTGGTGCACCCCCTGCAGGTCGAAGCGGTGGCCAATATCTCCCACCGCAAGGAAAGCCTGGCGCTGGCATTTTGCCTGATGGCGATGCTGGCGTTCATCCGGGGTTGTCATAGTGAAGGGCCGCACCGTATCGGCTGGGTGGCGGCGGCTTTTGCACTCGTCGGAGTGGGGTGCCTCGGCAAGCAGACGGCGGTGGCGGCATTCCCCCTTTTCCTGGTCTATGAATGGATCTATCTGCCGCGGGAGCGCTGGTGCCTGCTGCGCTGGTGGAAGCCGTTGGCCGCCGCATCCGCGGTCTGCGCGCTTGGCCTCGCATGGTGGCTGATGTTCGGTCAGGGCGGAGAAAAATACCTCAGCGGTATTCGGGCGGTCCTCTCCTTCAAGGCCAACTGTCTCGATCCGGTGCAGATGACTTTTGATGCATTCAGCCGTACGATCCTGAAGGCATGGCTGTTTATGACGGCCAAGTGGGTTTTGCCGGTCGGACTTGCGGCAGAGTACATCATCACGGTTCCCCCGGGGTGGTTCGACCCTTGGGTTCTCGGCGGGCTGGCCCTTGCCGGTGGCTGGCTGACGGCCATGGTTCTGTTGATCCGCCGGAAGTCACCGCTGCTCTTCCCGGTTGCCTGGACCGGGCTGTTCTTCCTGCCGACCTCGAATATCTGGCCGCTGGCGTACCTGGCGGCCGACCGTTACCTTTACGCGCCAACGGTCGGAGTCGCGATCCTGGCAGCGGTGCTTCTGGTTCGCTTGTTTGCGGCGCAGCCGAAGGCTGCGTGGGCAACGGCAGGGGTGCTGCTCATCGTGCTGTCCGTGCTGACCTGGCGGCAGAACGAGGTGTGGCGCACTCCCGAAACTTTGTGGGTGCATGCCGTCGAGATCAATCCGACCTCCGGCTTCGCTCTGAGCAACATGGGGACGATTGAATACCTCAAGGGGAACCTGGCCAAGGCTTACGAGTACTATTCCAGGGCGGTTGACAGCAACCCGCTGAATCCGGCAGCCCAGCACAACATGGGGATGGTCTTCGAGAAGATCGGCGACAAGCCGCGCATGTATCAGTTCTATCGCAACTTCCTGCTGCTCAAACATGACGTATGGGCAAAGGATCAAAAGGCTCTCGAAGCGCGCCTGGCCAAACAATACGGGGCGCGCTTTGTCGGCGGGCAATTCGTTTTCGACAAATGAGCCGGATCGGTTTCCCTCAGGCTTTTCTGCTTTGCCTCGCCGTCACGTTTGCACTGTACGCACGGACTTTCGGTTTCGACTGGACCTATGACGACTTCATGGTCATTGTCGATAACCCCGATGTCCTTTCCTGGAGGAACTTCCTCGCTGACAGTTATCCGGGACGTCCGCTGCGCGAATTATCCTACCTGATCGACCATGCCCTGTTCGGCATGAATCCCACCGGCTGGCGCATCCAGCAGTTGCTCTGGCATGCGCTGTGCGGTTCGCTCCTCTTCGAACTCTGCCGCAGGCTGTCGGGACAAGTCCGTATCGGGGCCCTTGCCGCGCTGCTCTTTCTCGTTCATCCGCTGCAGGTAGAGGTGGTGGCCAATATTTCCCACCGCAAGGACAGCCTGGTTCTCGCCTTCTGCCTTCTGGCCATGCTCGCCTGGATTCGTAGCTTCGATGGGTCCCGGCCGGGCTGGTGGCGAGCCGGAGCAGTACTGGTCTGGATGGTGGCGCTGCTCGCCAAGGAGAACGCCGTGGTGGCCCCCCTGCTGGCACTGCTCTACGAGTGGCAGTTCGTTCCTGCGGAGAGACGCTTTTTGCTGAAGATGCCCGGCGCGGCCGTTGTCTATCCGCTGGGGCTTGCCCTCACCGCCGGGGCCTGGTGCTGGCAGCAGGGGGGCTTTGGCTATTACCGGACCTACGCCGGGCATCTGCTGGAAAAACTCGAATACTTTGGGCCGGCGCAGATCGACACCTATCCGCGGGCAATGTTCAAATCCTGGACGTTCATGGCGGTTCGCCAGGTCTGGCCGGCCGACCTGGCGGTGGAATACCTTTACCCGGTTCCCGTGTCATGGCTTGATCCGTGGGTGCTTGGCGGGCTCGCCTTCGCCGTCGTCCTTATGGCGTTGCTGGTTCATGGGCTGTGCCGTGCCCGTCCCTGGCAGGCGTTCTGGAGCGGTTGGCTGATCGCTTTCTGGCTGCCGACCAGCAATTTCTGGCCGATGGTCTATTTTTCCGCCGATCGTTACCTTTACCCGTTTGTGGCCGGGGTTGCGGCACTAATCGGCTGGTGGCTGCATGGGTTGCTGCGCCGTGACAGCAGGTACGTCGCCGTCGCTCTGGGCATCTGCCTGCCGCTGGCGGTCGTCAGCTGGCATCAATCCGGGTTCTGGAAAAACGATGACGTCCTGCACCGCCACGCCCTCGAGATCAGTCCGCAATCCTCCTTTCTCAACAACGAGCTCGGCAAGATTGCCGAGAAACGGGGGGACGACCCGGCAGCCATGGGCTATTTCGAGGCAGCGCTCGAGCGCAATCCGCGCAATGCCGCGGCCCACTACAACCTGGGCCAGCTCTACGAGCGCAACGGGTTCCTCGCCAAGGCTATTGAGCATTACCGGGAATTTCTTCGTGACGACACCCCGGCCTATCAGCAGGCTGCTAAAGAATTGGTCGAAAGGCTGCGCCGGCAGCACGGACTGATCTTGTAGTAGCAATCATGATTTCTAACCGACCCCCCGATCAATTGCTCCTCCCCGACGAAACCCTCGACGACCTGCATGTCGGCGGGGTGAAGATCATCCAGCCGAAAAGCGGTTATCGCTTCTCACTCGACCCATTGCTGCTCTGCGCTTTAGCGCAAATCCCTGAGACATCGAAAGTTGCCGACCTCGGCACGGGGAGCGGTGTCATCCCGCTGCTGCTGGCCAGGGCCGGCAAGGGGCGGGAGTTTGTCGGCGTTGAACTACAGGCGGAACTGGCCGGGCGGGCGGAGCGCAGCGTGCGCTTGAACGGCCTTTCCGGACGGATCAAAATTGTTTGCGCCGATGTGCGTGAATTGCCGGGCGAGTTTGTCCCCGGAAGCTTCGATGCGGTGGTGACCAACCCGCCGTACCGCAGGCAGGAGTCCGGAAGGGTGGCGCCGGGGGTGGAGCGTGGCGCGGCGCGGCATGAACTGGCCGGTGGCTTGACGGATTTTCTGCGCGCGGCGACGTTCCTGTTGAACAATCGCGGACGGTTTCACATCATCTACCTGGCCGAACGGCTGGCGGAACTGCTCGACGAGATGCGCACCTATCGACTCGAACCGAAGCGCCTGCGCCTGGTGCACTCGCGGATTGGCGAATCGGCCAAGCTGGTGCTGGTGGAAGGGCGCAAAAACGCCCGCCCGGGGTTGACGGTCGAAGCGCCGCTGATTGTTTATCGGGAAGGGACCGGGCGGGATTATTCGGAGGAGATGGAAAAGTTGTTGAATCAATCCTAAAGGCAACAACCGATTGGCCGCTGATCAAGGCGGATCAAATCGGATCAGGCAATAGACCAAAGGCCTGATTTACAGGGATGAACAGGACAAACAGGACAAACAGGATAAACAGGATAAACAGGATAAAACCCATAAAAAAAGCGCTAAGGCTTTATGATTTTAAAACCAAAAACGGGTTTGGTTTTTATCCTGTATCTTCTGCATATCCCGGTTAATGGTTTGCGGTTTATCCGCCTTGATCAGATTTGATCAGCGGCCAATCAAGATTGATTTTTTGCTTTTGTCAGTTTTAACTGCTTTGCTAGTAAATTTTCTAAATCCCGCCGTAATTCTTCATCTTCAACCCCTGCCAACAAGGTTCGCAGCTCCGTGGTTTCTTCGCCTGAGAGCATCATCTTGCGCCAGGCGGGGGCGGGCGGCTTGCTGGCAGCGGTGGTTCGCGCCGCCACCTTGCCGCGCTTGAGGAAAATTTCGCGCAGGGAGCCCTCGCCCAGTCGGGCGTTGAGCTTGGTCAGGATCTGCGGCTTGAGAAGCTGCAGTTGCTGCATCCAGGTCGGTTGGTCGACGCAGATTTCCAGAACCCCGTCGCGAATCCTTTCCGGCCTGGCGCGTGCGGCGATCTGCGGGCCGACCACCTCGTCCCAGATGATCAGTGCCTGGTATTGCTGCAGGCGTTCGTCGAGACCCCACCCGGCGAGCAGGCCTTCGACCAGGTCGCCGGCCCGGGCGGCCTTGCGCATGCGCGGTCGGCGGGCGCGGCTCATTTGCGCCGCCGCCGGGCCCGGCCGCCAAGCCATTGCCCGGCCACTGCCAGCCCCAGGGTAAACGGGATGACCCGCCAGCCGACGCCGTTGACCACCCGCAGGGCAATGATGAACGGGATCGACAGGTGGATGTAGACAAACCAGCGCACGGAGTAGCGCCGTGTCCCCTCGCGCAGGTAGCCCAGGGGAACATTGCTCAGCAAGGCAAAGCAGAGAATGCCGATCAGGGCAGGGTCGAGCAGGTTGGGCAACGGGGAGCCTTTCTATCGTCGATAAACCCAGTCTAGTCGGCGGTGTCGTGGGTTGTCAATGGACGGGTTGCGTATCGTAGGGGCGCATTGCATGCGCCCGGGCATATGGGCGGGCGCACGGCAGTGCGCCCCTACATTGACACCCCCGAAACCCCGGTGCTAGACTTCAAAAGTTTTCCTGATATTGCGAGGTTGCGCCATGGATCAGAAGCAACAGCTGCTGCTCGACTCGACCCGTCGGCTGATCCGCCGCGGCGCCCTGCCCAACCTTGCCAAGGTTCTCGCCAAGTCGCATCCCGCCGACATCGCCGGCCTTTTTCGCTATCTCGACCTCAAGGAACAACGCCTTCTCTTCAACCTGATTGAAGATGCTGAAAAGAGCGCCTACGTGCTTTCCGAGCTCGACCATGCCGCCGGCGCGCAGCTCCTCGGGCAGCTCGACAAGGAGACGATCACCGAGGTCCTGCAGGAGATGCCGTACGACGATGCCGTCGACATCATCCAGAACATGCCCGAAGAGGTCGCCATCGAGCTGCTGAGCATCATGCAGCTCGAGACTTCTGAGGAGATCGAGCAGCTCCTGCAGTATGGCGAGGAGACCGCCGGCGGCATCATGGCGACGAAGTTTTTCGCCCTGCAGGAGGACGTCACCGTCCGTCAGGCGATCGAGGCGCTGCAGCAGGCCGAAGACCTGGAGATGGTTTTTTATGTCTACGTGGTCAACGATCAGCAGCAACTGGTTGGCGTCCTCTCCCTGCGTCAGCTGCTGACCGTGCCGCCGGCGACCCCCCTGCAGCAGATCATGGCCACGGATGTAATCAGCGTCGGCACCGGCATGGACCAGGAGGAGGTGGCTCAGCAGGTGGCACGCTACAACCTGCTGGCGGTGCCGGTTGTCGACGACCAGAACCGTCTGGTCGGGATTGTCACCGTCGACGATGTCATCGATGTTCTCCGCGAAGAGGCGACCGAAGATATGTACAAGATGGCCGGTACCAGCGAGGATGAGCTGCTCTATGGGCACCGCTCGCTGAAGATCGCCCAGCTGCGTCTGCCCTGGCTGATCACCAGCCTGTTCGGCGGGGTGGTGACCGGTTACCTGATGTGGATGTTCAAGGCCACGCTGGAGCAGATCATTGCCCTGGTGACCTTCGTGCCGGTCATTACCGGCATGGGGGGCAACGTCGGCGGACAGTCATCGACCATCGTGGTGCGCGGTTTCGCGACCGGACGCATCGATTTTTCCACCCTGCGCCAGGTCTTTTTCAAAGAGGTGCGCGTCGGGCTGATCATGGGGGTGGTCTGCGGTGTGGTGGTCGGCCTGGTCGCGGTGTTCTGGCACCACAATCCCTACCTCGGCCTGGTGGTCGGCCTGGCCATGGTGACCGCCATGACGGTGGCGGCCAGCATGGGGGTGCTGGCGCCGAGTTTCTTCAAGCGGATCGGCATCGATCCGGCGATCGCTTCAAGTCCCTTCGTACAGACCGCCAACGACATCACCGGCATCCTCATCTATTTCGGTACCGCCACTTTGTTCCTCAAGCTGCTCCATTGAAAATGCCCGCTCTTTTGGACCCCCCTGTCTCGCTGCGCGGGACGTCCCCCCTACTTTGCAGGGGGGATGAAGTTTTGCCCCCCTTGTGGAACAGGGGGGGTGCCCATCGGGCGGGGGGGTGACTTCACCGATGCCCCCGACGATTTCCCAAGCCATCATCCTGCGCCACGTTGATTACGGCGAGGCCGACCGCATTGTCACCGTGCTCACCCCCGATCACGGGCGCCTCAAGGGATTCGCCCGCGGTGCGCGCAAGAGCCGCAAGCGCTTCGGCCCGGCGCTGGAGCCGTTTGCCGAGGTGCGCCTGCACTGGGCGCCGCGGCCGGGAGGGGAACTGGTCAGCCTGCGCGAGGCGGAGTTGGTCAGCCTGCGCATCGGCCTGCGCCGCGACCTGGAAACCCTGGCCCTGGCCGGTTATGGCTGCGAGCTGATCGAGGCGCTGTACGATGAAGCCGTCGGTTTTGCCGAGGCATTCGGTCTGCTGCGGGCCTTTCTCGATCATCTCGACAGGGATGGCGCGTCACGTGAAGCAAAGCTGCTGCTGGAGCTGCGCCTGCTGGCACTGGCCGGCATCGTCCCGCACCTGCAGCACTGTGCCGAATGCCACGGAACCCTCCCCGACGGGCCGGTCGGCTTTGCCGCCGATCGCGGGGGCAGCCTCTGTTTGGGCTGCGGCGGGGAAGCCGCTGCACTCAAGGTCGATCGCCTGACGTTGGGGAGCCTCGGCCGGCTGCTGCAGACTCCTGCCGAGCGGTTTGCCGATATCCACCTGTCGCCGCGCACTTTGCAGGAAGGCAGTGCCCTGCTGGACGACGCCCTGCGCGGCCATTTGCAGCGGCCATTGAAGAGCGCGGCGTTTCTGGCAGGGTTGGGGGACGGCGGCTGACCCCTTCGCCCTGCGGGCACCTCCCCTACTTCGCGGGGGAGGCAATCCCCCTTGCAGGGCAGGGGGGATTGCCCGCTTGCGGGCCAGGGGGGTCAGTGGCAAAACTCCAAGATTTATTGACACAACTCGACTCGGTCGCTAAGATGCAAATCCTGCAAAATGTATACAGTATGCGTAGTTCAGGCTCCCTGAAGCCGCTTCAGCCAGAGTAAATTTCACTGGGCGCCAAGCCCGGGAGGTATCGTGACCTTTCAAGATCTGCTTCTGTCCCTGCAGGGCTACTGGGCCAGGCAGGGGTGCGTCATCCAGCAGCCCTACGACACCGAGAAAGGGGCCGGGACGTTCAACCCTGCCACCTTCCTGCGGGTGCTTGGTCCCGAGCCGTGGAATGTCGCCTACGTCGAGCCGTCGCGCCGACCGACCGACGGCCGCTACGGCGAGAACCCCAATCGCCTGCAGCACTACTACCAGTTCCAGGTGATCATGAAGCCGTCGCCGATGGACATTCTGGACCTCTACCTCGACTCGCTCAAAAGTTTTGGCATCGATCCGGCCAAACACGACATCCGTTTTGTCGAGGACGACTGGGAATCGCCGACTCTCGGCGCCTGGGGGCTGGGGTGGGAAGTCTGGCTGGACGGCATGGAGATCACCCAGTTCACCTACTTCCAGCAGGCCGGCGGCCTCGACCTCAAGCCGGTGGCCGGTGAGATCACCTACGGCTGCGAGCGAATCGCCATGTACCTGCAGGGGGTCGACAACGTCTACGACCTGGAGTGGGTCAAGGGGGTCAAGTACGGCGACATCCACCACATCACCGAGGTGGAATTCTCGACCTACAACTTCGAGGAAGCCAACGTTCCCATGCTGCTCGATGCGTTCAACAATTATGAGCAGGAGTGCATCCGTCTGATCGGCAAGGGGCTGGTCTTCCCGGCCTATGATTTTGTCATGAAATGCTCGCACACCTTCAACCTGCTTGATGCCCGCGGGGCGATCTCGGTGACCGAACGCGCCTCCTATATCGGCCGGGTGCGCAACATCGCCCGCCTGTGCGCCGAAGGCTACGTTGCCCAGCGCGAGCGGTTGGGCTATCCGTTGTTGAAGAAATGAATTGTAGGGGCACGGCGCGCCGTGCCCCTACCGGAAAATGATGCGTAGGGGCGGGGTTGCCCCGCCCAGGGCGCGGAGACCGCGCCCCTACAGGAGATAGATATGTCCAAGGAACTTTTCCTTGAAATAGGCACCGAAGAGATCCCGGCCGGCTTCCTTCCCAAGGCTATGGCCGATATGGAAGCGCTGATCCGCAAGGAATTCGAAACCGCGCGTGTCGACTTCGGCGCGATCCGCACCTTCGCCACGCCACGCCGGCTGGCACTCGCTGTCAGTGATGTTGCCGAACAGCAGCCGACTCTGCGGGTCAAGGCGATGGGCCCGGCAAAACAGCACGCTTTCGATGCTGCCGGCAACCCGACCAAGGCAGCCGAGGGCTTTGCCCGTGGTCAGGGGGTGGCGGTCTCCGATCTGAAGCTTGTCGCGACCGACAAAGGGGAGTATGTCTGCGCCGAGAAGGAAGAATCGGGGCGGCCGACGGCTGAGTTGCTGCGCGACATCCTGCCGCGCCTGGTGGCCGGCATCTCCTTCAAGAAGTCGATGCGCTGGAAGGATCTGGAGGTACGCTTCGCCCGCCCGGTGCACTGGATTGTCGCCCTGTTCGGCGGCGAGGTGGTGCCGCTCGGCTTTGGTGAATTGACCAGCGGCAACGCCTCGCGCGGCCACCGCTTCATGGCGCCGCAGTCGTTCACGGTCAGCGGCTGCGACGACTGGCTGAAAAAGTGCCGCGACCACTTCGTCATGGCCGATCAGGTCGAACGCAAGACCACCATCCGCCGCCAGGTCGAGGAAACGGCCCTGGCTGCTGGCGGCCGAGTCAGCATGGACGAAGCGCTGCTCGAAGAGGTCACCTACCTGGTCGAGGATCCGACCCCGCTGTGCGGCACCTTCGAGGAACGCTTCCTGGCCTTGCCACGTGAACTGCTGGTCACCACCATGCGCAAAAACCAGCGCTACTTCACGGTCGAAGGCAATGACGGCCGACTGCTCAACAAATTCATCACCGTTGCCAACACCCGTCCGGTCGATCCCGCGGTGGTCATCAAGGGGAACGGCCGGGTGATCCGGGCGCGCTTCTCCGACGCCATGTTCTTCTGGGAAGAAGACCGCAAGACCAAACTGGAGACACGCCTTGACGCCTTGAAGAACGTGATCTACCAGGCGAAGCTCGGCACCAGTTTCGAAAAGGTCGAGCGTTTCACCGTCCTGGCCAAGGGGTTGGCAGCACGCTTCGAACCGGCGGCAGTTGACCTGACTGTCCGGGCGGCCAGGCTGGCCAAGTGCGATCTCGAAACCAAGATGGTCTACGAATTCCCGGAACTGCAGGGGATCATGGGGCGCGAGTACGCTCGTCTGGAAGGGGAGCCCCCGCGGGTGGTGACGGCGATCTTCGAGCATTACCTGCCGGTCGAGGCCGGCGGCGCATTGCCGCAGGACAATGTCGGCGCTTTCGTCTCGGTGGCCGACAAGATCGACACCGTTTGCGGCTGCTTTGGCGTTGGCCTGATTCCGACCGGTTCGGCCGATCCCTATGCCCTGCGCCGCAGTGCCATCGGCATCCTCAATATCCTGCTCGAGCGCGGCTACCGGCAATCGATCCCGGAGCTGGTCGAGCGCAGTCTGGAGCTGCTGGCCGCCAAGTTGACCAGGCCCCGTGACCAGGTGCAGGGGGAGGTGGTCGAGTTCATCCGCCTGCGCCTGGTGAACATGCTCACCCAGCGCGGCTTCCCGACCGACGTGGTCGAGGCGGTGCTGGCCGCGCGCTTCGACGATCCGCTCGATGCCGTGGCCCGGGTCGAGGCGCTGGCCACCCTCAAGGCCAAGGCCGGATTCGAGCCGCTGGCGGTGGCCTTCAAGCGTGTCGGCAACATCATCAAAGGGGGAGTGGATACGCCCCTGCGAACCGAACTGTTCGAGGCTGACTGTGAGCGCGCACTGGCTGATGCCGTGGCCCAGGCCAGAGCCGCGGTGGCGACGGCGGTGGCTGCCGGCGACTATGCCGCGGCGTTGCAGACGATAGCTGCCCTGCGCGTCCCGGTCGATGCCTTCTTCGAGGGGGTCATGGTCATGGCGGAAAAGCCGGAGGTTCGAACCAACCGCCTCGCCCTGCTCACGGAGGTGGGGCGATTGTTCGACGGGATCGCGGATTTCGCGAAAATCGCAGCATGAGAAATGCCGCCAGAAACCACTCTGAAACCAGCTTCTGCAGCCACTTGGAAAACTCCAGGTGGCTGTTTTATTTAGACTAAATCAATCCGCATGGTTCTCCAGCGGGAGTGAAAAAACAGGAGGAAGAGACGATGGCCAAGTATGTGTACTTCTTCGGCAACGGACAAGCCGAGGGGCGCGGCGACATGAAGAATCTGCTCGGTGGCAAGGGGGCCAACCTGGCGGAGATGACCAGCATCGGCCTGCCGGTTCCGGCCGGGTTCACGATCACCACCGAGGTGTGCACCGAGTTCTACAAAAACGACCGCAATTATCCGGCCGGACTGAGAGAGGAAGTTGCCCAGAACCTGGCGCGGATCGAGTCGATGATGGGCAAGAAATTCGGCGATGCCGTCAACCCGCTGCTGGTCTCGGTGCGCTCCGGGGCCCGGGCGTCGATGCCGGGGATGATGGACACGGTCCTCAATCTCGGCCTTAACGACCTGACCGTGCAGGGGATCATCGCCCAGAGCGGCGATACCCGTTTCGCCTATGACGCCTACCGGCGTTTCGTGCAGATGTACTCCGACGTGGTCATGGGGATGCACAAGGAAGAGCTCGACCACATCATGGAGCAGATGAAGGAACAGAAAGGGGTGCATCTCGATACCGAGCTGACCGCCGAGGATCTCAAGCAACTGGTCGCTCAGTTCAAGCACAAGGTGCGCGAGAGCCTTGGGCAGGTATTCCCCGACGACCCGCAGGAGCAGCTGTGGGGGGCGGTCGGCGCGGTGTTCGGCTCGTGGATGAACCCGCGGGCCATCACCTACCGCCGGCTCAACAATATCCCGGCCGAATGGGGGACCGCGGTCAACGTGCAGTCGATGGTCTTCGGCAACATGGGCAGCGACTGCGCCACCGGCGTGGCCTTCACCCGTGACCCGTCCACCGGCGAGAACTATTTTTACGGCGAGTACCTGGTCAATGCCCAGGGGGAGGACGTGGTCGCCGGCATCCGCACGCCGCAGCCGATCAACAAGGCCAAGCACAAGCCGGGCGACCTGCCGGCCATGGAAGACGTTCTCCCCGACTGCTACCAGCAGTTGGTGAACATCCGCGCCATCCTCGAGAAACACTACAAGGATATGCAGGATATCGAGTTCACCATCGAGAAGCACACGCTCTACATGCTGCAGACCCGCAACGGCAAGCGCACCGCCCAGGCGGCGGTGAAGATCGCCGTCGACATGGTGCAGGAAGGGCTGATCGACAAGGAGACCGCGGTCATGCGGGTTGCTCCCGAACAGCTCGATCAGCTGCTGCACCCCTCCCTCGATCCAAAGGCGCCGAAACAGGTGATCGCCAAGGGGCTGCCGGCTTCCCCCGGTGCCGCCAGCGGTCAGGTGGTCTTCTCCGCCGACGAGGCCGAGGAAGCAGCCAAGATCGGTCTCAAGGTGGTGCTGGTCCGCGTCGAGACCAGCCCGGAGGATATCCACGGCATGCATGCCGCCCAGGGGATCCTCACCGCGCGCGGCGGCATGACCTCGCACGCGGCGGTGGTGGCGCGCGGCATGGGCAAGTGCTGCGTGGCCGGCTGCGGCGACATCAAGGTCGATTACAAGGCCCAGCAGTTCACGGCACGCAACGGCCTGGTGGTAAGCAAGGGGGACGTCATCACTCTCGACGGCTCCTCCGGTGAGGTGATCCTCGGTCAGGTGCCCACGGTCAAGCCGGAACTGACCGGTGCTTTCGGTCAGCTGATGGGCTGGGTCGACGGCATCCGCCGGCTGCGGGTGCGCACCAACGCCGATAC
>JAMPXI010000081.1 GCA_023701265.1 Desulfuromonadales bacterium
ACCGCGCCGTCACCGGAGGGGTAGAGGAACTGCCCCTTGCGCTTCTCGAAATCGGCTTCGTCGACCCGGTCGCCGGCCTTGAAGGCTTTTTCCAGCACCTGGCCGGTGAGCAGGTTGCGGTACCTGGTCTTGACCAGGGTGGCACCGCCGCGCGCCGAAGGCGACTGGGTGGTGAACTCGAGGATCATGCAGGGGGCGCCGTCGAGTTGGATGACCAGGCCGCGTTTGAAATCGTTGGTGGCAATCATCGGAAACCTCGCTATAGATTGTTTCTGAATCGTGTGGCACAAAAAGCGGCGTGAATATACACCAACAAGCTTTGCTCACTCAACGATTTTCCGGTGACATCCGCAACAACTTGTGCTTAAATGACGCGCTTTTACAGCCAAAAACCGCAAAATCGCCGAAGGAGCAAAAACCATGTACAGCTGTGCCGACCTGAAAAAAGGTCTCAAACTGATCATCGACGGCGACCCGCACCTTATCGTGCAGTTCGACTTCACCAAGCCCGGCAAGGGGCAGGCCCTCTACAAATGCAAACTGCGCAACATGCTGACCGGCTCGCTGTTCGAGCGCACCTATCGCTCCGGCGAGAGTTTTGAACCGGCCCAGTTGGAAGAGCGCGATATGCAGTACCTCTACAAGGACGAGAGCGGCTACGTCTTCATGGACCAGAAGAACTACGAGCAGGTGATCATCACCGAGGACGTCCTCGGCGACGACCACTACTTCCTGGTTGACAACATGCAGGTCAAGGTCCTGCTCTTCAACGAGCGCGGCATCGGCGTGACCCTCCCTAACTTCGTCAACCTGCGCGTCGTCCAGTCCGACCCCTGGGTCAAGGGCGACACCGCCGCCGGCAACAACAAGCCGGCCACCGTCGAGGGCGGGTACACCCTGCAGGTGCCATCCTTCGTCGAGCAGGGAGATTTGATCCAGATCGACACCCGAACCGGCGAGTACTACACACGGGTCAAGGAATAAACTTCTGTGACTCGTGACCAGGGACTGGTCGTTGATCGATAATGCGTGAGATCAATTGGGCCCTGGCCCGCAAACGGCAGAACCTCGAAAAGCGTGCCCGGATCCTCCAGCAGGTCCGGGCCTTTTTCGTCGGGCACGGGCTGCTCGAGGTCGAGACCCCGCAGCGGATACCGGCCAACGCTCCGGAGCTGCACATCGACGCGATCGAAGCCGACGGGGCAGTTTTGCACACCTCGCCGGAACTGGCGATGAAACGCCTGCTGGCCGCCGGCTACCCCGACCTCTTCCAGCTCTGCCGGGTCTGGCGCTTTGGGGAGCGCGGCGACCGACACCTCCCCGAGTTCACCATGCTCGAGTGGTACCGCCGCGACGCCGACTACACCAAGTTGATGACCGACTGCGAGAATCTGCTGCTGCACCTCGTTCCGTCCGGACGCCTCGCCTGGCAGGGGACGGCCATCGACCTGACGCCGCCCTGGCCGCGGCTGAGCGTGACTGATGCCTTCAACCGCCATGCGTCCTGCTCCGCGGCCGAGGCGTTGACTGCCGGACGTTTCGACGAGGTGTTGACAGCAGAGGTCGAACCGCGGCTCGGAACCGCTCCCCTGTTCCTGATCGACTACCCGGTGCCGCTCGCCGCCCTGGCGCGAATCAAACCGGGCGCCCCTATGGTGGCGGAGCGCTGCGAACTCTACCTCGGGGGACTGGAACTGGCCAACGGCTTCTCCGAACTGACCGACCCGGTCGAGCAGCGGGCCCGTTTCGTGGCCGACGAACTTGAACGCCGCGCCGCCGGGAAAATGCCGCGGCCGCTGCCGGAGCCTTATCTGGACGAACTTGCCGGCCTCCCGCCCTGCGCCGGCATTGCTCTGGGGATCGACCGTCTGGTCATGCTGCTCACGACTGCCGTCGAGATCGGCGAGGTGGTGGCTTTCGCCCCGGAGCAGCTGTGAGCTCCGCACCGATCAGAAGCCTGACGAGCCTCCTCGGCAACTGCCTGCGCCAGGCGGTCAAGACCAGCTATGCGCTGTTCCGCATCATTGTGCCGATCGCCATCGGCGTGCGCCTGCTGGAGCTGACCGGGGTCATCGAACTGCTCGGGCAGGTTCTGGCGCCGGTCATGGCCCTGGTCGGCCTGCCGGGGAGCATGGGCTTGGTCTGGGCGACCACGCTGGTCACCAATATCTACGGAGGGATGGTGGTCTTCGCCGGGGTGGCACCCGGTGCGGGACTGACCGTGGCCCAGGTCACGGTGCTGGCCACCATGATGCTGATCGCCCATGCCATTCCGGTCGAGGCCAGCATCGCCCGGCAGGCAGGCACCAGCTTTCGGGCCATGGCGGCGCTGCGGATTATCGGCGCTCTGGTCGCCGGCCTGCTGCTCAATCTCGCCTACACCCTGACCGCCACCCTGCAGCAGCCCAACCAGGCCCTGTGGACCCCGCCGCCGCGCGACCCTAGCTGGCTGGGCTGGGCCACGGGCGAGGTGCGCAACCTCGTCTACATCTTTCTGATCATTCTCGCCCTGCTGATCCTGATGCGCCTGCTGGAGCGCCTTGGCATCCTCAAGGGGCTGACCCGCCTGCTGCGACCGGTGCTGACGCTGCTCGGGATCAGCGACCGTGCCGCACCGCTGGCCATCATCGGGATGACTCTGGGGCTGACTTACGGCGGCGGGCTGATTATCCAGGAAGCCCGTGCCGGACAACTTTCCCGTCATGACGTTTTCTGTACCCTGGCCCTGCTGGGAATCTGCCACAGCTTCATCGAGGACACCCTGCTGATGGTCGTCATCGGCGGCCATCTTTCCGGCACCCTGGCCGGGCGCACGCTTTTCGCCCTGCTGGTCACCTGGCTGATCGCCCGTCTGCTGCGGCGCCTGCCGGAAACGGCACGCGACCGCTGGTTCTTCGGCCGGCAGTCTTAGTGTCCTATGCGATTAATTCTTTGCCTTCAAATTGCGGTTCTTTCGCCCTCTGGCTACGTTGCGGCGCCTATGCTTAGCCCCACTATGCCTGCGTCACCGCGTCTTGCCAGAGACCGAAATCCCTCACAATTTGCGCGGCGAACTAACCGCACAGGACACTAGCCCTCTTGTTTTCTCTCCCGCCTGACAGGTATAAATGGGGAGAGGACCTTGCCGATGCCGCCCGTTCAATACACCCTGCTCAATGCCTGTCGCACCCTGTTCGGTGACGAGATCAACCTCGGTCCCGAGTTTCTCGCCTATCTGCAGCCGAACGGCGCAAAAGTGGCCTTCCGCACCCAGGCGAAGCAGCATCATCCCGACTACTTCGCCGAAGCCCCGCCGGAAGTGCGCGCCCGTCAGACCGCGCGTTTCCGGGAGATTCACCAGGCCTATCACCTGCTTGCGAAATACCTTGAGCAGCGTCGCCTCCCCCGGTTGCCGCCACCACGCCCCAAGCCGTCGAGCCGTGCCGATCGCCAGCAGGCACACCATGCCACTTCATCGCATGCCAAGGCGCACGACGTACCGCCGATGCCGATGGAGTTCGGCATCTTTGCCTACTATCGGGGGAAGATCGACTATCGTGACCTGATCGATGCCCTGGTCTGGCAGCGCCGCCAACGCCCGGCCATCGGCGCCATCGCCTGCCGGTGGGGCTGGCTGAACGATGCCAAGGTACGCCAGATCCTCACTCACCGCGGCAACAGCGGTCGATTTGGCCGCAAGGCGGTAGAACTGGGGATACTCTCGCCGCTGCAGGTCGAGGCCCTGCTCCGCCACCAGCGCGCCCACCAGCAGCGCCTTGGCCAGTATTTCATCGAATGCGGCCTGCTGACCACCATCGAAACCGAACAACTCGCCCGCGACCTCGAGCGCCACAACACCCGCTGCGCCGGCGGACGAAGATAACCTCCCCCGCTCCGTACACCTCCCCCGCTGAAGTTTCGTTACGATACGACTCCGCATGGCGTCTCCCCCGTGGCGCAAAGCCGGACTGTTGCGCACAACCCCTCGAATAATCTCGGAATTTCAGTGTGTGCTATGATTGATTCGTGAAGGCACCAATGGCGGAGCAGCGACATCGCTCCAGGAAAGGAGTCGGCCATGAAAATCATGCAATTTGCCCAGGAAATCGACCTGAGTGCACGAAACTTTTACAACGAAATGGCCTTGCGTGCGGACAATCCGGGAGTCAGAAGAATTTTTGAGATGCTCGCCGCGGATGAAAGTGAATTGTTGAGCCGGCATGGGGCCATGGCCACCAGCGTTGGGGCAATCGATGCCGAAACCTTTTTGGGGGGGGCCAACGTGTTCGAACAGCTAAGGCGTCGAGAGGATCAACTCACCGTGGAGAATGACCTTGCGGCCTATCGTCTGGCTCTTGAGGCCGAACGGGAAGTTCTGCGTCAGTATCAGAATGCGGTGAACGCCGAGAAGCTACCCGCGGTGAAGGACCTTCTCGCCGAGATGACCAGAGACGAACAGCAGCATGTAGAGGAGCTTGAAAGCCTCTACGATTTTGCCAATGCCCCCAACCAGTACCTGGCGTGGGGAGAATTCAGCAACCTTGGTGATTTTCATAATTTCGGGCGCGATATCGACTGAAGTTCAAAGGGTGCGGAAAGTCTCCAGAAACAGGGAGTCGATTGCGAATGCCGGGAGAGATGCTAAAATCGAAGAAACCCGCAAGGTGATCCAGTCATGCCACAGAACCTGACCCGGAAAATTCTGGCCGCTCACCTGGTCGAAGGGCACCTGACTCCAGGTGAAGAAATCGGCATCCGCATCGACCATACCCTGTTGCAGGACGCGACCGGGACCATGGCCATGCTCGAATTCGAGGCGCTCGGTCTCGAGCAGGTCAAGGCGCAGCTCGCCGCCCAGTACGTCGACCACAACCTTCTGCAGACCGATTTCAAGAACGCCGACGACCACCGCTACCTGCAGACCGCCTGCGCTCGCTTCGGCATCCACTTTTCCCGCCCGGGCAACGGCGTTTCCCATCAGGTACACATGGAGCGCTTCGGCCGTCCCGGCCTGACCATGCTCGGCGCCGACAGCCACACACCGGGCGCGGCCGGCGTGTCGATGCTTGCCATCGGTGCCGGCGGTCTGGACGTCGCCCTGGCGATGGCCGGACACCCCTATTACCTCCCCTGTCCCAAGGTGTTCGGGGTGATGCTGACCGGGAGCCTTCCCGACTGGGTGAGCGCCAAGGATGTGATCCTCGAGATGCTGCGCCGCTACGATGTCAAGGGATGCATCGGCAAGGTCATCGAGTACTACGGCCCTGGAGTGCTGTCCCTCTCCGCGACCGATCGGGAAACGATCGGCAACATGGGCACCGAACTGGGCGCCACCAGCACCGTCTTCCCGTCCGATGCGCGCACCCGCCAGTACCTGGAAGCCCAGGGGCGCGGGGGCGCGTGGCGGGAGCTGCAGGCGGATGCGGGATCTTCCTACGATGAGCACGCCGATCTCGACCTGGGCACGGTCGAGCCGCTGATCGCCTGCCCATCCTCGCCCGGCAACGTCAAAACGGTGCGCGAGGTGGCCGGCACCCATGTCGACCAGGTCATCATCGGTTCGAGCGTCAACTCCTCGTTCCGTGACCTGATGGTCACGGCCAGGATTGTCGAGGGGCGACATGCCCACCCCGGTGTAGCCTTTCATATCAACCCCGGCAGCCGTCAGGTGCTGGAGAATGTGGCTGACCAAGGTGGGGTGATGGCGCTACTGCTGGCCGGGGCGCGCATTCACCAGAGCGGCTGCCTGGGGTGCATCGGCATGGGACAGGCGCCGGGGACCGGGCAGGTCAGCCTGCGCACCTTCCCGCGCAATTTCCCCGGGCGTTCCGGCACCAAGGATGACCAGGTCTACCTCTGCTCCCCGGAGACCGGTGCCGCGGCGGCCTTGAAGGGCGAAATCACCGATCCTCGCGAACTGGGTGACGAGATGGCTTACCCGCGCATCGAGGATCCGGCAACCTATCTGGTCGACGAAGGCTCGATCATTTTCCCCAGCGACGAACTGCGCCAGACCGAGATCGTCCGCGGCCCGAACATCAAGCCGTTCCCGGAACTCGCTCCGCTGCCGGACACCCTGATGGCCGACGTGGCGATCAAGGTCGGCGACAACATTTCCACCGACGGCATCATGCCGGCCGGCAACAAGGTTCTGCCGCTGCGTTCCAACATCGAAGCCATCAGCGAGTTTGTCTTCAATCAGGTCGATCCGGAGTTTGTCGACCGGATCAAGGCCATGGAGAATGCGATCGTGATTGGCGGCGACAACTACGGTCAAGGGTCCAGCCGCGAGCATGCCGCCCTGGCTCCACGTTTTCTCGGGGTCCGTGCCAAGCTGGCCAAGAGTTTCGCCCGCATTCACAAGGCCAACCTGTGCAATTTCGGCATTCTGCCATTGACCTTTAAAAACCCGCAGGATTACGACGCCATCAATCCAGGCGACCGGGTGGTACTGCCGGAGATCAGGCAGCGATTGGCCAGCGGCGACACCGAAATCCCGCTCGAAATCGGCGGGCGCCGGATCATGACCTCGCTACAGGTATCCGCCAGGGAGCGTCAGCATCTGCTGGCCGGAGGCACCCTGAATTTCGTCCGGCAAACATTGAAGACCTGACCCTGTCGCCCATTCCGGGGGCACGGCCACCGCGCGTAAGATCTTCCGCCAGCATTCATGAAAGGAGTTGCCCATGGGAACGCATTATATCATCGACGGCTGCATCAATTGCGGCGCCTGCGCCGCGGTCTGCCCAGTGGTTGCCATCAGCGAACAGGGGGACAGCCACAGGATCGACAAGGAGATCTGCATCGACTGCGGGGCCTGCGATTCCGTCTGCCCGGTCGAGGTCATCCGGTGGGAAACCACCGCCTGAAGGTTCTGGACATACCGGTCAGACTCACCACAGGGGCAGCCATAGGTTCCATTGTTACACACGGCCACTTGGTGCAATCACCGGGTGGCCGTCCTGTTTGTTTGAAGTCGGCTCTTTTTGTGGTAATATTTTAATAAAAGCGGGTTTTGATGCGAGGAACCGCGCCGTGAAAATTTTGGTTGTCGATGACGATCCTGCAATCTGCAACATGCTGAGAATCCTTCTGTCCGCGAAGGGGCACGAGGTCGATACCTATCTGGACCCAACCGCCACGCCGATCATGAAAGACTGGAAGTGCAACTGCCCGGATGGCCCCCACTGTGCCGATGCCATGTTGGTAGACTATTTCATGCCGAACATGAACGGCCTTGAATTCCTGAAGCTGCTGGAAGAGCGGGGATGCGGGACAGTCAAGGGCAACAAGGCGATCATCACCGCCTATGGCACGAACGAACTGCGCCAGGAACTCGATCAACTCGGGGTGAAGTATTTCAAGAAACCGTTCAGACTTCCTGAAATCAGCAAATGGCTGGAGGATTGTTCCACCAGGGTTGCGCAGGCAGGAGAAGTCTTAAGTTAAGGCCCTTGCCGGACCCGGGGATTAATCTTGGCAGGGCAAATTCAAGTTGACAGACCGCGCGGCACCGCCTGACTTTCCCCCTCATCGTTCGGCACCTCTGCCGTGCCGCCGTCCGCCAGCCGGATCACCATCGCAGGCCCAAGGCTGACAATACGCTCCGGCGTCAGCGCCACCTTGCCGCGCCCCCCCGGCAGATCGAGGATGTAGTGCGGCACCGCTAACCCCGAAACCCTCTCTCGCAGCGCACCGACCAACTGCAACCCCCGCTCGATCGATACGCGAAAGTGGCCGGTGCCGCGTACCGGGTCGAGCTGGTGCAGGTAGTAGGGGCGCACCCGCAGACGCAACAACCGGTCGCAAAGCGTAACGAGGGTGTCGATGTCATCGTTGACGCCGCGCAGAAGCACGGTCTGGTTGGCCAAAGGGATTCCGGCTTCAGCCAGTCGGCGGCAGGCCTCGCCGGCAGCAGCCGTGAGTTCGCGCGGATGATTGAAATGGGTGGTCAGGTACAGCGGCGCATGACGGCCGAGCAGGGTGGCCAGCGCCGGGGTGATCCGCTCGGGGAGCACGGTGAGCGTCCGGGTGGCAATGCGCAGCACGCCGAGATGCGGGATTCGCCGCAAGCGCTCGAGCACTTCCGCGAGGGCATCGTCGGACAACAACAACGGGTCGCCGCCGGAGATGATGACTTCGTTGATCTCCGCGTGCCCGGCGATGTAGTCAACCCCCTTGAGCAACTCGGAAAACGGCAGATTGAAGACGGCGCAGCCGACCCGGCGCTTGCGGGTGCAGAAACGGCAGTAGGCAGCACAGTTGTTGCCGGCGAGGAGCAGTACCCGCGAGGGGTAACGGTGGACAATGGCCGGCAGCGGAGCGAGCCTGTTTTCGGCAAGGGGATCGTCCGGCAGGCCATCGTTGGCCAGCTCACGCGGATCAGGAAGGAACTGCCGGCCGAGGGGGTCGTCGGGCCGCTCGATCAGGGTCAGCAGATGAGGGGTGAGACGTAAGGGGTAACGCGCGGCAACCTTCGACACGGCGGCCGGGTCGAGTCCGAAGCGCGCGGCAAGAGTGGCAGGGTCACTCAGACTCTGGGCAATACTCTGCTGCCAGGCATCCATGTCAGTCCTCCGGAGGAGAAACCGGCGACCGAACGTAGCGATCTTGCTGCCGATAGATGGCCACCGCCAGAGCCAGCAGGACAGCGTCGCGCCCCAGCGCCTGCAAGGGGGTCGTGCCCGCATCGGGGCCGAAGCAGCCGCAGTCGATGTTCAAGCCACGCGCCAGCACGCTGAGCAGCACCACGATAAATACCGCGTTGAGCAGACCGACCAGGAGCGTGGCCGGTTTGATCCGGATATTGATCAGCAGCAGGATGCCAGCCAGCAGCTCCACGTAGGGGAGTGCCGCGGCGACGGCATAGTTCCAGGCATAGGGGAGCAGTTGGTAGGCCGCCACCTGTCCGGCGAAAACCGGCACGTCCAGGGCCTTGATCGCCCCGGCCCAGACAAAAACCCCACCGAGCAACAAACGGCAGAGATGATAGCTGATCCGGCCGGTGCGTTTCATCTGGCCCCCTTGACGACCGGCAGGCCGGCATCGCGCCATTCCGGGAAACCACCCTCGAAAACCCGCACATCGCGGTAGCCGTCCTTGAGCAGCAGCATGCCGAGATCGAAAGAATCAGGGCAACCGTAACCGTTGCAGTAGGCAACCAGCGTCTTGCCGGTTTCGACCTTTTGCCTGAACCCGGCCAATTGCGCCTCGACTTCTCCCAACGGGAGGGAGAGCGCTCCCGGCAGGTGACCGTCGGCATACTGGGCGAAATCGCGGGCATCGATCAGAACTGCGCCGGAATTCGCCAGTTCACGGACTTCGGCGAGCAAAACCGGCTGCGGCAACAAAGCCCCCGGAACCGAGGTAACCGCCGCCGGAACAGCAAGCTTCCCAGTGAAGGCATCGCTTATCAGGCGATGGTTGACGGCCAGTCCGATCGCAGCGCCAAGGGCGGCAATCAGTACGGCTTCAAACAGGATGCGCTGCAGCGATTTCATTCGTCGGGGGAGAGGGTGAAATCATCGGGGGCCATCTGCCCGAGCTGCTCGCGCAGGGTGCGGTTCTCCTGTTCCAGCCGGGCGATCCGCGCACAGGCGTCGGTCAGGACTTCATTCAGCTCTTCAATCAACTGCGCCTGGTGTGTGTAGCGAATCTCCAACTCCATCAGGCGCTCTTTCATTTTGTCCATGGCTCACTCTCCGTGCGCACATGCTAGCAGAACCCCTCGGGTCACGCAACGCACCGTCACGCACCGCGATCTTGCAAGACCTGCCGAAGCTGTTATCATTATTGGAAAATTCGTTATTTTGGCCACCATGAAAATACCGACAAATTCGGCATACGGCATATTGCTCACGATGACGGCCCTGCTGGCCACGCTTTGGCTGCCGCTCCCGGCGCGTTCTGCCGAGCACCAACACACAGCCAGCGACCACCAGCAACACGTGGCCCCGCCCCTCAAACCCTCAGCCCAGGCTGAGCACGTCCACCCCGCACCGGCAGCCGCCGCCACGGGAGTCGGTCTCGACGAGCAACTCGGCGCTCGCATCCCCCTTGATCTGATGTTCCGCGACGAGAACGGCAACCCGGTGAGGTTGGGCGATCTGATCACCCGACCGACGGTGATCGCCCCGGTCTACTACCGCTGCCCCAACGTCTGCCATTTTCTCCAGGGGGAACTCGCCCAGACCCTGCCGCAGATCAAACTGACCGCCGGCACCGACTACACGGTACTCTCCATCAGCTTCGACGAGACCGAGACGCCGGAGCTCGCCCGCCGCACCCGCGACACCTACCTGACCGCCGCCGGCGGCAAGATTCCGCCTGCTGGCTGGCGGTTTTTGACCGGTGACCTGGCAGAGATCATGAAGCTGACCGGGGCCGCCGGTTATCGCTTCCAGCGCGTCGGCAGCGAGTTCCAGCACCCGGTGGTGATTTTCGTGGTCACCCCCGACGGCACGATCGTCCGCTACCTGCACGGCACCCGCGTTCTTCCCAAGGATCTGGCCCTCGCCCTCATGGAAGCCAGGGAAGGACACGTGGGCACGACCATCCGCAAGATGGTGCAATACTGCTTCAGCTACGATCCTGAGCAGAAGACCTACGTCTTCAACCTGCTGCGCGTCGCGGCCACGGTCATCCTGGTAACCCTCTGCCTGTTCCTCGCCTGGCTGCTGTTCTCCGGCAAGAGAAAGAAAACCAAGGATCCGCATTCATGAGCACCGCCGTCCCATCGACCGAGAACAGCCGCGGCTTTCTCGACGAAGCCCGCTACCCCGGTATCTTCGGCTGGATCTTCTCCACCGATCACAAGCGCATCGGCCTGCTCTACCTCTGGTGCATCGTCGCCTTCTTCTGCGTCGGCGCGCTCCTCGGGGTGCTGATCCGCCTGGAGCTGTGGGCGCCGGGACGGACGATCATGGATGCGCAGAGCTACAACGCGGTCTTCACCCTGCACGGGGTGATCATGATCTTCCTCTTTATCATCCCCGGCATCCCGGCGGCCTTCGGCAACCTGATCATGCCGATCCAGATGGGCGCCCGCGACGTCGCCTTCCCGCGCCTGAACCTGCTCTCCTGGTGGCTCTACATCGGCGGCGCGGCGCTGGCGGTGATCGCCCTCTTTACCGGCGGCGGCCCGCCCGATACCGGCTGGACCTTCTACGTGCCGTTCTCGGTCCGCACCACCACCAACGTCTCGCTGGCCACGGTGGCGGTCTTTACCATCGGCTTCTCGTCGATCCTCACCGGGATCAACTTCGTCACCACCATCCACCGGATGCGCGCCGAGGGGCTGACCTGGACGCGCATCCCCCTGTTTACCTGGTCGCTCTACGCCACCGCCTGGATCCAGATTCTCGCCACCCCGATCCTCGGCATCACCGTGGCGCTGATCTTCGCCGAGCGGGTCATCGGCACCGGCCTGTTCGACCCCGCCCAGGGGGGCGACCCGATCATGTTCCAGCACCTCTTCTGGATCTACTCGCACCCGGCAGTCTACATCATGGTCCTGCCGGGGATGGGGGTGGTGTCCGATATTATCCCGGTCTTTGCCCGCAAGCCGGCCTTTGGCTACAAGGCGATCGTCGTCTCCAGCCTGGCGATCGCCTTCGCCGGTTCGCTGGTCTGGGCGCACCACATGTACACCAGTGGCATGTCGGATCTGGCGGTAATGGTCTTCTCCTTCCTGACCTTCATCGTCGCCATCCCCTCGGCGGTCAAGGTCTTCAACTGGCTGGCCACCCTCTACCAGGGGTCGATCCTGCTCGACCCGCCGCTGCTGTTCGCCCTCTCCTTCATCCTGCTCTTCACCATCGGCGGGCTGACCGGCCTGGTGCTCGGCGCGGCGGCCACCAACATCCATGTCCACGACACCCACTTCGTGGTCGGCCACTTCCACTTCACCATGTTCGGCGGCACCGGCATGGCCTTCTTCGCCGCCCTGCACTACTGGCTACCGAAGATCTACGGGCGGATGTACGACAAGGCCGTGGCCACCGTCGCCTGGGCGATCATCTTCGTCGGCTTCTGCATCCTCTACCTGTCGATGAAGATCGTCGGCATGATGGGAATGCCCCGCCGCTACTGGGACTATGTGCCGGAGTTCACCGGGCTCAACCAGCTGGCCACCGCCGGTTCGTGGATCCTCGCCGTCGGCCTGGTGCTGATGTTCGTCAACCTGATCCGCGGTGTATTGTACGGCCCACCGGTCGGCGCCAACCCCTGGGGCGGGGCCACCTTGGAGTGGCAGGTTCCCTCGCCACCGCCGACCGAGAATTTCGAGGAAGACCCGGTGGTGACCCACGGGCCGTACGACTTCAAAAAAGCGGGGATTCTGTGAGCGGCCACGCGCACAAGGATTATACCGGCGCAAAGTTCGGCATGTGGCTGTTTCTCTTCACCGAGGTGCTGCTCTTCGGCGGCCTGTTCATCCTTTACAGCGTCTACCTGGCCCGCTATCCGCAGGAGTTCGTCGCGGGTGGAGCGCAGCTCAACGTCTGGTTCGGCGGCGCCAACACCCTGATCCTGCTGACCAGCAGTCTGCTGGTGGCGATGTCGATCACCGCCCTGCGGCAAGGATCGACCAGATTCTGCCTCGGCCTGCTCGGCGGCACGGTCGCCTGCGCTGCGCTGTTTCTGGTCAACAAGTTCTTTGAGTGGAGTGCCAAGATCGACCACGGCATCTATCCCGGTTCGGCCCATCTGAAAGAGCTGCCGCCGGGGGAGATGGTCTTTTTCAACATCTACTACCTGACCACCGGGCTGCACGGCATCCACGTGGTTATCGGCGCCATCGTGCTGATCTGGACCATGGTGTTCATCAAGACCGGACGGGTCCATGCCCAGGACTGGGTGATTCTGGAGAACGCCGGCCTCTACTGGCACCTGGTCGACCTGATCTGGATCTTCATTTTTCCGCTTTATTATTTGATATTGCATTGAGCAAACGGATAGGTCCTATAGGTCTCATATGACTTATTGGACCGATAAAAAGGCCTTCCCCATGACCGAA
>JAMPXI010000082.1 GCA_023701265.1 Desulfuromonadales bacterium
CGGCACATTGCCGGGACGCAATGGGGAACGAGACGGTATCTAAACATGGACTTGCTCAAGGAGCAGGACTTGGAACTGGCGATCGCGGCGGAGGCAATCTAGACCGACGGGGCACTGCCGAGAAAAAGCGAAAGATTCTTTACACTACCCGAAGAATTTCTGAAATTAGTGGATAAGGACCCCTACGGATGTTTTTGGGGCTGACTTGTCCCCTGTGCCATTGGCAGGCACAACAAAACGATCTGCGTGGAAACGCGCGCGGGAATGCTGTATATTCAGCAATTATGGGCAAGCAGGAAATCGTCGACATCATCCGCAGCAGCAAACCCGAGCTCATCGCACGTTATGGCGTGGCGCGGGTTGGCCTGTTCGGGTCATATGTCCGGGGAAAACAGCGCAAACGCAGCGACATCGACATCCTGGTGTCATTCTCGCGGGACATCGACCTGTTCGAGTTTGTCGAACTGCGTGAATATCTGCAGGAGCGACTGCACAGCAAGGTTGATTTGGTCATGGCCTCTGCCCTCAAGCCGGCCATTGGCAGGCGGATCCTGGCTGAGGTCGAATATGTCTAAAGGACGGGATATTGCCGACTATCTGGTGGACATTCTACAGGCAATCGATGATGTCGCTGAATTTACCGCCGACATGAACTATTCACAGTTCGCCGAAGACAAAAAAACCGTCAATGCCGTGATCCGCAGTCTTGAAGTGCTCGGCGAGGCAACCAAACATGTCCCGGCCGCGTTTCGTAACCGTCATCCGGAAATTCCCTGGTCGAAAATGGCCGGCATGCGTGATGTATTGATCCATGACTATATGGGGGTTGATCACATGACGGTCTGGAAAGTTGCCAAAGAACGGCTACCCGAACTCAGACTATTACTGAGCAACTGCTGCAAGTAAAAGAACTCCTGCCCTTTTCCTTCGCCAGTCCCCCCATATTGCGAAGACAGGTCAAGGAATTTAAACCAATCCTTGAGGAATTACCCCCATGGCCAGCTGCGACTTCTTTCCGGATGCCGGCGGCATCCGCCCCTATCGCTACCGCGACGGCGTGCTGCACCTGCTCGACCAGCGCCTCCTGCCGACCGAGGAGGTCTGGCTGGAGTATCGCGACTGCCAGGGGGTGGCCGAGGCGATCCGCACCATGGTGGTGCGCGGCGCGCCGGCGATCGGTATCGCCGCCGCCTTCGGCGCCTGGTTCGCTGCCCGCGACATCCAGGCGGAGAACTTTGACGGTTTCTGGCGGGAATTCGAGCAGGCCTGCGCGACGTTGGCCGCCACCCGGCCGACGGCGGTCAACCTCTGCTGGGCGCTGGAGCGGATGAAGAGCCTGGTGCGCGCCAACGCCCTGCAGCCAACCGTCAACCTGAAGATTGCCCTCGAGTACGAGGCGCTGGCCATCGCCGAGGAGGATCTGCGCATCAACCGCGCCCTAGGCCGCCACGGCGAGCCGCTCCTGGCCGACGGCGCGCGCATTCTCACCCACTGCAACGCCGGCGCCCTGGCGACCGGCGGCTACGGTACCGCTCTTGGCGTGATCCGCGCCGCGGTCTCAGCCGGCAAGCAGATCAGTGTCTATGCCGACGAGACCCGCCCCTGGCTGCAGGGCGCGCGGTTGACCGCCTGGGAACTGCAGCGCGACGGCATCCCGGTGACCCTGATCTGCGACAACATGGCCGGCTGGCTAATGGCCAAGGGGGAAATCGACGGCGTGATCGTCGGCGCCGACCGCATTGCCGCCAACGGCGACACCGCCAACAAGATCGGCACCTACAGCGTGGCAGTGCTGGCGAAAGAGCATGGCATCCCCTTCTACGTGGCCGCGCCGATCTCGACCATCGACCTGACCCTGGCCGACGGCTCGCTGATCCCGATCGAGGAGCGCGGCGAGCGGGAGGTGACCCACAGCGGCGAGCGGCGCCTGGCGCCAGAGGGTGTCGCGGTGCGCAACCCGGCCTTCGACGTCACCCCGGCGCGGCTGATCAGCGCCATCATCACCGAGCATGGCCTGGCGCGCGGCGACTACCGGACCCGCCTGGCCGAGCTGGTCGCCAAAGGGCGCTGAGTGGCCGGCCCGGCCCTGCACGGCTGGATCCCCTGGCTGCGCGACCGCGAGCGGGAGCTCCTGGCCAAGGCCGCGCAGGCCACCGGCTTCGCCGACGGGGCGAAGACCATCACCAACCTGGTGCTGCTCGACGAACAGTTGCACGATCCCGGCCTGGTTGTCACCTTGGCCGACCAGGCGCTGGCCACCGCTGATCCCGATCTCGCGCTCAACAATCTCGAACGACTCTTCTGGGATGTCCCCGTCGATACGCTCAAGGCCCTGCTGACCGCTGACACCCCACGGCGGCAGCTGCTGACCATCCTTGGCGCGTCGCCGTTTCTGACCAGCCTGCTCTGCCGCCGGACCGGGCAACTGGCCGAACTATTCGGCCCGTCTGGTCTGGCCACCGCCAGAGATGAGGCGGCAATGCTCGACGAGCTGTGCCGCTGCATCCCCGACGGCAGCGACTTCGATCTGCTCCAACAGCAGCTGCGCCTGTTCAAGGCCCGCGAGATCCTGCGCATCGGCAGCCGCGACCTGTGCGGTCTTGCTTCGCTGGAAGAGGTGACGGCTGAGCTGTCCGCCCTGGCCGCGGCCACCCTGCAGCGCGCCTACGAGATCAGCGACGCATTGCTGCGCCGCGAATACGGCGCGCCCCTGCTCGACAGCAACGCCGGGGCGCCGCCTGCCGAGGCCGAGTTCACGGTGCTGGGCATGGGCAAGTTCGGCGGCGTCGAGCTCAACTTCTCCTCCGACATCGACCTGATCTACTTCTATACCTCCGACCGCGGCCAGACCGCCGGCATCCCCGGCTCCGGGGGGGAAACCCGCCAGCAAATCTCCCTGCACCGTTACTTCCTCAAACTGTCGGACCTGGTGACCAAAGCCATCAGCCAGGCCACCGAGGACGGCTTCGTCTTCCGCGTCGACCTGCGCCTGCGTCCGGAGGGGGACAGTGGCGAGATGGCCAACTCCCTGGCTGCCGCCGAGATCTACTACGAAAGCTGGGGACAGGGCTGGGAACGCTCGGCCATGCTCAAGGCCCGTCCGGTGGCCGGCTCGCTCAAACTTGGCGAACGGTTGCTGCAGCGCCTTGAACCGTTCATCTACCGGCGTCATCTCGACTATGCCATGGTTGAGGACATCAAGGTGATGAAGCAGAAGATCGACCGCAGCCTGGCACGCGAGCGCGAGGGGGGGCAGAATCTCAAGCTCGGCAAGGGGGGGATTCGCGAAATCGAATTCTTCATCCAGGCGCTGCAGTTGATCTACTCCGGGAAAAACCCGCATCTGCGCGAGCGCAATTCGCTCAAGGCCCTCGATCTGCTCTGCAACGAGGGGCTGATCAAACCATTGGAGCGGGATCAGTTGGCGGCGGCCTACCGTTTCCTGCGCACCGTCGAACACCGCATCCAGGTGGTGCAGGAGCGCCAGACCCACAACCTGCCGACCCGCCCAGAGGAGTTGCGCAGCCTGGCCCGGCGCTGCGGGTTTGCCGACGTCGCGGACTTCAACGCGGCCCTCGAAACCCACCGGCGGCACGTGACCACCACCTTTCGCGACCTGTTCTACACCAGCGAAGAGGAATTGCCGGCCCAGGTCAGCCCGGAAGTCGCTTTTCTCTTCGACCCGGCGGCCGACCCCGACCTGTGCAAGGACATCCTTGAGGAGAAGGGTTTCCGCAATCCCGATGCCGCCTACGACAGCCTGCTGGTGCTGCGCGACGGCGGCACCAGCAGCCATCTGACCGAACGCGCCCGGCGGCTGCTCGACCGCATCGCCCCGTTGATGCTGCAGGAGGTGCTGCGCACCCCCGACCCGCCCATGGCGCTGAACAACCTGGAACTGTTCCTGGCCGCCTGCCGGCGGGCACGGGGAACGTTCTACGCGCTGCTTGCCGAAAACCCCGAGATCATCAAGCTGATCGTCTCGCTGTTCGCCACCAGCCAGTTCCTGTCACGCAGCTTCATCCAGCACCCGGAGGTCCTCGATGCCCTGGTCTCGCGCGCGCATGCCGCGGCCAGCCGGGATGCCGCGGCCATCAACGGCCGGTTGGCCGCGATGCTGGGCGAAGCCCGCCATTACGAAGAACAGCTCGAAGTGCTGCGCCGCTTCCGCAACGAGGAATTCCTGCGCATCGCCCTTGACGACCTCTACGGCCACACCCCCCAGGGGAGCACGACCCGCCAGCTCTCCTTTCTCGCCGACGCCTGCCTGACCCAGGCGCTGGCCGTGGCCCGGGCCGAGCTGATCCCGCGATACGGGCTGCCCTTCTGCCACGACCAGGACGGCAAGGAACATGAAGCGGCCTTTGCCATCATCGGCATGGGCAAGCTCGGCGGCAGGGAGCTCAACTACCACTCCGACCTTGACATCATCTTCGTCTATGAAGGCGACGGCGAAACCCGCCAGATCGAGGGGGGCGATCCCGCCCGCTTTCGGCCACAGAGCAATCAGGAGTATTTTTTCAAGCTGGCACAGCGGATCATTTCGGTCCTGACCCTGATGACCAGGGAGGGGACGGTCTACCAGATCGATGCCCGCCTGCGGCCCTCCGGTAACAAGGGCCCGCTGGTCACCTCCCTGCCGGCCTACGAAGCCTACCATCAGGAAACGGCCGCCCCATGGGAGCGACAGGCCCTGATCAAGGCCCGGGTGGTGACCGGTACGCCGAACCTGGCCGAGCGGATTGCCTCGCTCAATACCCGCATTGTTTACGAGCAGCCGTTGCCGGAGAACCTTGCCGCCGAAATCTACCGCCTGCGGCAGCGGATGGAAAAGGAAATCGCCCGGGAAGACGAAGGACATATCAACATCAAGACCGGCCGGGGTGGAATGGTCGACGTGGAATTCCTGGTTCAGTACCTGCAGTTGCTGCATGGCCGGGCACACCCGCGGCTGCGGGTGCCGAACACCCTGGAGGCCTTGCATGCCCTGCCTCTGGAGGGGTTGCTTCCCAGCGACGATTATGACAACCTGACCAACGGGTACAAGTTTTTGCGCCGGCTGGAAAACAAACTGCGCCTGGTGCATGACCAGTCGGTCAACGAACTGGCGGCCGAACCCGCCTATCTGGCCAAGCTGGCCCGTCACCTTGGCTATCCAGACCGGCCGCGCCGACCCGAGCAGGTGTTCCTCGACGAATATTATCAAGTCACCAGGGGAATCCGCGAAGTGTTCGACCGGCACCTTGCTCCCGACAGCGATGAGCGGACGACATGAGCGAACTGCACCCGAAACGCATTCTGATCGTCGATGACGACCCCAACATCAGTCGTTTCATCAGCGAATCGCTGCGCCTGCGCGGCTACGAGGTGCAGAGCTTTGCCAACGCTGAACCGGCCCTGGCCGCGCTCGCCGAAACCCCCTTCGATCTCGCCCTGCTTGACATTCTCCTCCCCGGCACCAGCGGTCTGCAGCTCTGCCGGCAATTACGGCAGACACCCGCGACCAGCAGCCTGCCGGTGATCATGATGACCGCCTTTTACAAGGAGGCCGATCACATCCGGGAAGCCCGCGAACAGTACGGCGCCACCGATTACCTGCTCAAACCGTTCTCTCTCAAATCGTTGCACGACAAGATTGCCGCACTGATCGGCATGCCGACTGCCGCGGCAACCAACGAACGCCTCAGTGTTGAAGGGACACTTGCCGCGACGCCTCTGCCGCGCATCCTGCACAACCTCTACAGCCTGCGCACCACCGGCCTGCTTCACCTGGAGCGCGGCGACATCAAGAAGGTTGTCTATATCAAAAACGGCTACCCGATCTTCGTCCGCTCCAACCTGGTCCGGGAGTTTCTCGGTCAGATGCTGGTCCGCAGCAACGCCATCAGCAGCGAGGATCTCTCCCGCTGCATGGCAACCGCCAAGGAGAGCGGACGACAGATCGGCACGGTGCTGATCGAGGCCGGGCTGCTCTCGCCGCAGGAGCTCAACGAGATTCTTCGCAAGCAGGTCATCGACAAGCTGCTTGACCTCTTCGCCTGGCCGGAAGGGAACTACCGCTTCGTCCAGGCGCGCGAATTCAAGGAGGGGATCACCAGCATCGACACGTCGCCGGCCAACCTGATCCTGCAGGGGTTGCGCGAGCATGCGACTCACGCGCAGGTGGAGAAACTGCTGGCCCCCCATCTCGACCGCTATCTCCTGCCGGCGGAGAACCCGCTCTACCGTTTCCAGGAGATCCAGCTCTCACCATTCGATCAGCGCATCCTCGACCTGTGCCGGGGCGACATCACGCCGCGCGATATGCTCAAACGCCACCAGTTGTCGCGCCACGACATCGAGCCCCTGCTGGCGGCATTGCTGGTTACCGGCATTCTCGAATCACGCCCTGAGCCGTCGACCGACCATGCGACTGGCTGCGACGAGCCCGTGGATACCCGGACCCGGCGTGAGGCCTTCCTCAAGGAGTACGCCTGGATGATGCAACAGGATTATTTTACCCTGTTGGGCGTGAGTGAATCCGAACCGCGGGATCAGGTTCGCAAGGCGTATTACGGCATGGTCAAGAGATATCACCCGGACCGCTTCTTCGAACAGGATCTATTGCCCGACCTGCGTGACAAGATCAATGCCCTCTTCCAGCGGATCAGCGATGCCCATGAAACCCTTGTCGATCCATCACGCAGGGCTATTTATACCAATGAACTCAAGGGGAAAAAACCGGCGCGCACGACGGTCGAGAACATCCTGCAGGCAGAGACTGCCTTCCAGAAAGGGATTATTTTTGAGCGCGCCAAAAAATACGCCGAGGCTCTCGAGCAATTCAACCAGGCCATCGACCTCGGCGGCAGCGAGCCGGAATACCTGATCCACCAGGCCTGGAGCGCCTACCGGCTCGACCCCGGCGATCACCCTCGCGCCGAGCGCTCCCGCCAGATTCTGCTGCGTGCCGTCGATTTGAACCCGCGCCTGGCACTGGCCCATCTTTATCTCGGCTACATCAGCAAGAGCGAAGGGAACGACAAGGAGGCTCAGCGGCGCTTCGAACGGGCCATCCAGTTCAATCCGAATTGTACCGAGGCGTTGCGCGAACTGCGGCTGATGACCATGCGTCAGGAAAAGCAGGAAAAGAAGGGGTTGTTCGACCTGTTCCGCAAATAACCGGATCGCCTGTCCCTTGGGCATGTCGCTGATTGACAATCGAACGCCCCGGCTTTAAGGCCGGGGCGTTCGATTGTCAACAGGTCGGCACCGGAGGCAGGGTCAGTCGGTCAGCTCGAGCCACGGCTTCCGGGCCAGGTTGAGCCAGCTCAGACAAGGATCGTGGGCAGCGATGCCGGCCTTCGCACAAGCCGTCTCGACAAAGCTTCGTTCGATGAAGTGCCGCAACGCCAGGCGCAATGCCGGCTTGAGCGGCTTGAACAGCAGCCCGGCCTGGGGATGTTCGCGACCGGGAGCGTCACCGGCGGGAATGTCGTAAAGCACCTCCGCCGACACCCGCAACGGATAATTTTCGAGTCTGAAATCCAGTTGCAGCAACTCACCCTTCGGCAGCAGGGCCGGGCAGCTCACCCGTGCCCCACGGTCGGAGAGCGACAGAAGTTTGCCGACCAGCCAGACGCCATGGACGTTGAGGTCGACCGGCTGGTTGAGTGGCAGACGGATATGGTGGCGGGGCTGCGTGAAAAACAGCTTTTCCAGATAATGATAGAGCTCGGTCAGTGAAAGCGGCACCTCGAGATAGGGGGCTGTCCCGAGCGGCATGGGAGAAAGCCAGACGACCTGGTGATTTCCGGCCGGCACGGCCAGACCACGCTCCAGCAGCAGGACGTCCAGACTGGCCGCGCCAGATTCATGATAAAACTGCCACTCGGCGAGAATGGCCTGCAACAGACGATTGAACGTCGCGTTCCGGGTCAGGACCGAAACCTGGCCACCCCCCGGCCGTTGTTCAAGCAGCATCACCCCACCCCCGCAGACGGCATTCCGACCGCAAACCCATACGATCACTCATGGCAACACCCTTCCAGGAGCGTGTCACTGCGGCTGACACAAGGGTCGAGCAGGTGGCGGGGCTGAACGTTGCGCACCGCCCGCAGCATGCTCTGCTTGAGATGCGGGATCTCCCCCTCGAGTTCGCGCACCAGCCGTTTCATCCGCTTGCGCTGCTGGTCGGCCCTGCCGCAGACCGGACAGGCACAGCAGATGACCGGAAACGCATTGCGCCGGGAAAATTCGATGACATCCGCTTCCGCCACGTAAACCAACGGGCGAATCACCGTATGCCGGCCGTTATCGGCCAACAGCTTCGGGCTCATCGCCTTGAGGGTGCCGACGTAGAACTGGTTGAGCAGCAGCGTTTCGACAAAGTCGTCGAGATGATGGCCGAGGGCGATCTTGTTGCAGCCAAGCCGATCGGCCAGCGTGTAGAGCACTCCGCGCCGCAATCGGGCGCAGAAGGAACAGTAGGACGAACCGGGGCGGCGTTTCTCCTCGATGATCCGGTAGCAGTCGGTCGTCTCCAGATGCGAGTCAAACCCGTGCTCCTCGAGGTGCGCGGCCAGCAGTTCCTTGCGGTAACCGGGGAAGCCGGCATCGACGTTGACCGCCAACAGTTCGTAGCGCACCGGCGAGCGGCGCCGCAACCCATCGAGGATGTGCAGCAGGGTATAGGAATCCTTGCCGCCGGAGACCGCCACCGCAACCCGGTCGCCGGCCTCAATCAGGTTGAAATCGCCGATCGCCTGCCCGACCTTCTTTTTGATCTTCCGGTAAAGTTCATCCTGAATCAGCAAAAGACAACCTCTTTACTCACCTTTAGTTGCGTTTTTTATTAAACAAGAATTGTAGAAAAAATGCAACCTTAGAGAAGGTTCCAGGGTCCCGTGCGGTTAGTTCCCTGCACAAATTGTGAGGGATTTCGGTCTCTGGCAAGGCGCGGTGACGCAGGCATAGTGGGACTACGCCGAGGAACCGCAACGTCGTCAGGGGCCGAAAGAACCACAATTTGAAAGGATAGAATTAGCCGCACGTGACACTAGCTAACGGTCTTGCGGAAACGGTAGACGGCGGTGGCGAGAATGCTGCCGCCAAGGAGGGCGAGGAAGACGATTTGCGGCCAGAGGACTTCCATCCCCACCCCTTTGAGAAAGATGCCGCGGATGATCACCAGATAGTGGCGCAATGGGTTGATCCAGGTCAGGTACTGGATGCTTTCCGGCATGTTCTCGACGGGAAAGGCGAAACCCGAGAGGAGCATGGCCGGGAACATGAACATGAAGGCGCTCATCATCGCCTGCTGCTGGGAGTGGCTCACCGTCGAGATGAGCAGCCCGAATCCGAGGGTGCTCAACAGGTAGACCCCGGTGGCGGCTCCCAGCAACAGCAGGCTGCCGCGGATCGGGATGTCGAACCAGAAAACTGCGAGCGTCGTCACCATGGCCACGTTGAGATAGCCGATCAGGGCAAAGGGGAGGGTTTTGCCGAGAATGAACTCCCAGCGCCGGATCGGCGTGACGATGATCTGCTCCATGGTGCCGATCTCTTTCTCGCGCACCACCGACATCGCCGAAAGCATCATGGTCACGATCAGAACCATCTGGGCCATGACCCCCGGCACATAGTAGTTGCGGCTCTCCAGGTTCTCGTTGAACCAGGTGCGGCTCTGCAGCGCCATCTCGGCCGGCTGCCAGGATGCCCCGCGTCGCCGCACCTCGCGCTCGAGCAGCAGCTGGTCGCTGAAGTTGCCGGCGATCTTCACGGCATGGGAGAGCACGATGCGCGCGGTGTTCGAGTCACTGCCATCGACAATGACCTGCACCGGGGCGGTGCGGCCGGCGTCGATGGTGGCGGCAAAGCCATGGTTGATTTGCACGGCGGCCTTGACTCGGCCATGGTCGATCAGATCGCGGATCTCGTCCGTCGTGCCGACGCGGGCGACCAGGTCGAAGTACCCCGATTGCTGCAGGCGGGCGGCCAGTTCGCGGCTCGGCACACTGTTGTCGAGGTCATAAATCGCCGTGGCGATATGCTTGACATCGGTGTTGACCGCGTAACCAAAGATGATGATCTGCACCATCGGCACGATCAGGATCACGGCGCGCATCTTCGGATCGCGCAGGATCTGGATGAACTCCTTGATGAGCATGGTTTTGAGGCGGGTGAACATCGTCTCAACCGATCTTCTTTTTGAACTTGCGCACGGCCAGGGCCAGAAAGACCGCACCGAACAGGGCGAGAAGCAGCGCCTCGCTCCAGAGTACGGCCGGTCCCACCCCCTTGAGGTAGAGCCCCCGCAGGATGGTGACAAAATAGCGCGCCGGGATGATATGGGTCAGCATCTGCAGCACGCCGGGCATGTTTTCGATCGGGAAGACGAACCCGGAGAGGAGGAAGGCCGGCAGCAGTGTGGCCATCATGGCAAACTGGCTGGACACGAACTGACTCTTGCCGACGATGCTGATCAGCATGCCGAGGCTCAAGGCCACCACCAGATAGAGCAGCGACAGGCCCATCAGCAGCGGCCAGGCGCCGCGAAACGGCACCTCGAACACGTAGCGGCCGATCAGCACGGAGAGGAGCAGGTCGAAGACGCCGATGCACATATAGGGAACCAGTTTGCCGACAATCAGCTCGGGACCGGTGAGCGGAGTGGCGATCAACTGCTCCATGGTGCCGCTCTCCCACTCGCGGGCCACGGTCAACGAGGTCAGCAGCGCGGCGATGACCATCATGATCACCGCGATCAATCCGGGGACCACGGCGTTGCGCGACAGCATGTCGGCGTTGAACCAGACCCGCGGCTCTACCGCCAGCGGCGGGCGCAGCGTCCGACCGCCGCGGCGCTGCAATTCTTCCAGGCGCACCTCGCGGGCATAGCCGGCAAAGATATATTCGGCGTAGCCGAGGGCTATGGTGGCCGTGTTGGAGTCACTGCCGTCAACCAGCATCTGCACGGCAACCGGGCGGTTGGCTTCGAGGTCACGGGCAAAGCCGCTCGGCACGACCAACGCCATCAGGGCGTCCCGGTTGTCGATGGCGCGCTCGATGGTCCGGTAGTTGTCGGCGCGGCCGGCCACGGCGAAGTAGCGCGAACCGGTGAACCGATCGACCAACGCGCGGCTCTCCGGGGTGGCGCTCTGGTCCCAGATCATCAGCGGCACCCGGTCGACATCGAGGGTCAGCGCATAGCCGAACATGAAGAGCAGCAGCATCGGCAGGGCCAGCCCCATGATCAGGCTGCGCGGGTCGCGCAGTACGTGCAGGAATTCCTTGCGCGCCACCGCCCTGATCCGCTGCAGCTTCATCGCGCCACCTCAACCTGCGGCGCCGTCTGGCGGTCCCGGGCCTCGATCAACGAAACGAAGACATCCTCCAGCGATGGCACGATCCGTTCCGGCTGGCCGGTACGCAGGCCGGCCGCCGTCAAGGCCGTGGCAATGACGGGGATCGCTTCCCCGGCACGGGCGGTAACCACGTGCAGGCCACGGCCGAACAGGGCAGCATGCTGTACACCGGGGAGGCCCTCGACGATGAACAGCGCTTCCTGCGGCTGTTCGCAGGCCACTTCGACAAGCTCCTCGGTCATCGCCCCCTTCAGCTCTTCCGGCGTGCCGAGGGCGATCAGTTCGCCGCGGTAGATCAGGCCGAGGCAGTCACAGTATTCGGCCTCATCCATGTAATGGGTGGTGACGAATACCGTCACACCGGCGTCGGCAAGCTGGTAAATCAGTTCCCAGAAACTGCGCCGGCTAATCGGATCGACCCCGGCGGTCGGCTCGTCGAGGAAGATGATCGGCGGCTCGTGAATGATCGCACACCCCAGGGCCAGGCGCTGCTTCCAGCCGCCGGAGAGGGTGCCGGTCAGCGACTGCCGGTGCTCCTCCAGGCCGGCCATGGCAATCACCCACCGCTTGCGCTCTTCCCGGCGCGCCGTCGGCAGCTTGTAGATACCGGCGTAGAAATCGATATTCTCCTCGACGGTCAGGTCCTCGTAGAGAGAGAATTTCTGACTCATGTAGCCGATTCGCTCCTTGATTTGCTCCGGCGCGGTATTGATGTCGAAACCCGCCACCGAACCGCCACCGGCACTGGGTGTCAACAATCCGCAGAGCATGCGGATGGTGGTCGACTTGCCGGCGCCGTTCGGGCCGAGAAAGCCAAAGATTTCGCCGCGCTGCACGCTGAGGTTGATCCGGTTGACGGCGACGAAATCGCCGAAGCGCCTCTCCAGATCGTGCAGGACGACCACCGCCGAGGAATCGGTGCCGGTCATGGCGTCTCCCCGACCTGGCCGATCACCGCAATAAAGACATCTTCAAGCGACGGCTCGACGGGACGCATGCCCAGCAGTTCGATGCCAGCCGCCTGCAGCACGGCACGGGCAGAGGCTTCAGCAACGGCAGGCTCCGTGCTGGCCAGGTGCACGCGGTCGCCGAACAGCCCGACCTGGAAATTCGGGAGACGTTCACGCAGCAGCCGGGCAGCGGCCCGCGCCTGCCGGGTATGAATCTCCAGGAGAACCCCGGGCATCAGGGCACGCAACCGGGCGGGGGTGTCACAGGCAATCAACCGGCCCTGGTGCAGTAGTCCGACCCGGTGACAGCGGTCAGCCTCGTCGAGGTAGGCGGTGGTGACAAAGATAGTCACCCCCTCCTTGAGCAACTGGTAGAGAATTCGCCAGAAATCCCGGCGCGACACCGGGTCAACTCCGTTGGTCGGCTCATCGAGGAAGAGGATGCGCGGGGTATGGACCAGGGCGCAGGCGAGCCCC